>JAYEFH010000047.1:0-5023 GCA_034658555.1 Thermodesulfobacteriota bacterium
ATCCCGAAATGTTTTTTTTGTCCAGACATTTTGCTCATCTTCTTTTGTTAATCCTATTTTGGCAGTGAAATTTGAAATTAGAAACTCGAAATTGGGAAAAACACAAAGATGTAGATGCATTACCTAAGAGCCTCTTGCAAAAATGCAATTTTTGCACTTTTCTATGATCAAGACATATATAACCTACTGAAATTATTATGCTCGATTTTAAGCGAAGTGCAATTTTTGCATTTTTGCAAGTACCTCCTAATTTCAAATTTCCGGTTTCGACACCATCATTCAATTTGATAATATACGCTTTTTCGAAAAAAGTGTAAACTGGTGAATGATGCTGTAGTATAATATCTTTCTTATCATCAATATCTTTAGATCCAAGTGCCGGTCTAGCAAAAAACAACGTTTTATAAAGACATGGGAGAGATGAATAATCTTAATAGCTCAGAGCTAGTCCGGGTCAAGGCCCATATGGCTGGGACCGTGGTGGACATGAATCCGTCACTCAGCCCCGGCATGCATGTGATGGAAGGTGATGAACTTTTGACACTGGAGAGGATGAAGCTTTTCTGTACGGTTTCAGCTCCATGCACAGGTGTGGTAACTGCTGTGATGGCAGAGTTGGGTAGCAGAGTTCTGGAAGGGGAAATATTGCTTGAGATGGAGGCTCACGGGCGCTGAAGTCCGGGCAGTCCTGCCATTGGTTTCAGGGTGCCCTTGTCGCCATCCAATTCATAGTCTTGGCCCATTAACAGTGGATAATTGTCAGGTATATGACCTACAGGAAGATCAGTGATTATCGGAATCTTCAGGGAATTGAGCCGGTCCTGTAACAGTATCTGTAATAACCTTTCCGACTTTTTTGATCCAAGTAGCTGACCCACAGCAATTCCCGCCAACCTGGATAATCTTCGTGTAAGTAGAAGCTGCGTCAGCATCCGGTCAAGGCGATAAAAAGCCTCATTGTGATCCTCAATCAAGAGAATTGCTCCATCCCATCCGGGTTCATAAGCTGTACCGATAAGATGAGTAACACATGTCAGATTTCCTCCAATGAGTGGGCCTTTTGCCTTGCCGGGACTAAGGGGAGTGCCGGAAAGACTGGGGAATTCTCCTTGATCAAGACATGTCCACAGGGCTTTTTCCGCGGGTCCTGTTGTGATCGGCAGGGTTGAAATCAGAGGGCCGTGTATTGACAGATGACCTTGTTGGGAAAGGGCTGAGTGGAGGAAGCTTACATCACTGAAACCTATCAGTACCGGAGCCTCATGCCTAATCCGGTCCCATGGCACCATGCTTAGCCAACGCAAGGACCCGTATCCTCCCCTTAAACACCATACAATGTCTATATATATGTTCAAGAGAAGATTTGTAAATTTGCCGGCCTGGAGTTGGTCTGTCCCCGCAAGATAAGGCAGGGAAGGCATATCCTCGGTCTGATCAGTAAATATATCATTGATAATTTCGATCCACGGGGCTTTTTCTTCAATTATCTTAAGACCTGTATTCAGTTTTTCTGATTCCAGAGGACTGGATGGAGCAAAAAGGGCCACACGACGGGGCCTGGTATGGACTGATGAGTAGGGCACTTTCTTGACTTTGCTTCAGTAGTTATTAATTTTACGTTATTCTTCATCCACAGATTTCGCAGATTACTCTAATCATAAGGATGAGGTAAAATCTATAAGGTTTAATTCCCCACAGCCAAAAAATTTCTGTGCGGTTACATATCAGATTGTGCAATACACGCAAAAGGAAAGAATTATCACGAAAACACGAAAAAAACATCAATAACTTGACAGTATAGGAATTTCCATTTTTCGACAGAATCAACAGAATAAATGAAGATCATGTTTTCGTACCTTCGTGTTTTCGTGATTGATTTTGAATAGTTTTTTAACCGCACAAGGTTGAAAAATTTTTCAATTAACGTCTTTGGTTGTATATAAGCGGCATGTTTGAAAATATATAGTACAATATTTTTGAATTATAGAATATATAATTATATTGTAAAAAAAATATACGGTGAAATGGTAAAAATATGGATAAAAAGAAAAATTATTACAAGCTACTTGGTGTTTCAAAGGACGCCTCTCCTGAAGAAATCAAGAAGGCATTTCGAAAAATGGCGCTCAAGTACCATCCGGATAAAAACAAAGGGGATAAGACTGCTGAAGAGCGCTTCAAAGAGGTTAATGAGGCCTATGCAGTGCTGAGTGATTCTGAAAAACGACGTCAGTATGACACCTTTGGTTCCACAGAATTCCATCGTAGATTTACACAGGAGGATATATTCCGAAATTTTGATTTTAGCAATATTTTTCAGGACATCGGAGGCCGTGGAGTCTTTTTTGGTGGACGAGGCGGTGCTGAAGTCTCCTTTGATGAGATCCTGGGGCAGGCCTTTAGTGGGAGGAGTGGCGGCTTTGGTGGCCGTTCATGTAAACAAGGTTTTCAGTATTCACAACCGATCGGACAGGACGTAGTTTTGGAACTGGCCCTTTCTCCTCAGGAAATCTTTAAAGGCTCACATAAGTTGATATCTATTCGGACCGGCGGCAATCCTGAGCGAATCTCCGTGCATATACCAAAAAACATTAGTTCCGGGAAGAAAATCCGGGTAGCAGGCAAGGGGGAACAGGGGCCCGGAGGCAGAGGAGACCTCTACCTGCTTATCAGTCTCAAGCTGGATCCCTGTTTTCGTTCAAACGGTTCAGATGTAGAAGTGGACAAGGTTGTGAAATTTACTGATGCCTGCCTTGGTACGGAAGTGGAGGTCCCGACTGTGGAAGGGGGGACAGTGAGGCTCAAAGTTCCTGCAGGTGCACGGTGTGGGCAGAAGTTGCGTCTGAGGGGGAAGGGTCTCCCGACTGCTTCCGGTGGCAGAGGAAACGAATATGTTAGAATAATGCTTGATGTGCCGGCCAAGCTTACCTCGAAACAGAAGAAGCTGATATCAGAGCTGAAGAAGCAAGGTCTTTAGCAATTATTAAGTAAGCAAAAAAACCTGATTGCTCATAATGTATGCTTAACAATATAATTCTTCACCGCGTCTACTTTTGCAGGTAAGATTTTACATCTGCTGGGCCTGCTTTCAATTCCCTTCAATGATTCCGGTCGCTCTGGTTCTCTGCCTATGGCTTTGCGTACAGCCTCGGGAAATTTTGCCGGATGTGCAGTGGCCAGACAGATGGTGGGTCCCTTTGGTAGATCAGGCCCCAGCCTCTCAGCCGCGGCTACCCCTACTGCAGTGTGTGGGTCCAGAATATAACCTGTTTCCTTATAGATATCCCTGATGGTTGTGATCGTTAAGGCCTGGTCTATAGAAGCAGAGGCAAAATCCTTTCTCACCTGGACCCGTTCCTCCTGGCTAATGATAATTTCGTCTTTTTTATCAAGTAAGATAAATGCTTGTTTTATCCGTTCCGATTCCTGATTGTACAGGTAATAAAGATAGCGCTCAAAATTGCTGGCGATCTGGATATCCATAGAGGGGCTTATGGTGGGAACCACTTCGCTTTTGGCATAGCGGCCCTGCAGGACAAAACGAGTCAGAATATTGTTTTCATTTGTAGCAAGGATCAGTTTCCCTATATTGGGCTGAATAAGCTGTTTTGCTACATAGCCTGCGAAAATATCTCCAAAATTCCCGGTTGGTACAGAGAAATTGATTGATCCGGCTCCTGTTTGCTCTTTTACCTTCAGGGCGGCATAGACGTAATATACGATTTGGGCAAGGACCCTGGCCCAATTGATGGAGTTGATGGAACCCAGATGATATCGAGCCTTGAAGTCAAGCTGGTTGAATATGGCCTTTACTATGGCCTGGCAGTCATCAAAGGTGCCTTGCACTGCAATATTAAAGACGTTCTTCTCCGGCACCGTGGTCATTTGAAGACCCTGCACCTTGCTCACCCGCCCATGGGGATGGAGTATAAAGATGTTAATATTATCCTTTCCTCTGACTCCATAGATGGCGGCACTGCCCGTATCTCCGGAGGTGGCGCCGAGGATGTTCATATTCTCGCCTGATTCCCTAAGAAGAAGAGAAAAAAGATTTCCCAGGACCTGTAGGGCAATGTCCTTAAAGGCCAGGGTCGGCCCATGGAATAGTTCCAGGACATAGTGTTTTCCGATTTTAACAATAGGGGTGACTTCAGGCGTGTCGAATGTGGTATAGGCATCGTGAACGAGTGCTTCAAGCTCTTTCTCTGAAAGATCGTCAACAAAGAGGCCCATAATTTTCACGGCAAACTTTGGATAACTCAGGTCTTTCCATTCATCAAGAGTGGCCGAACTTACAGATGGGAGGGGATCCGGCAATAATAACCCTCCGTCTGCAGCAAGCCCCATCATTACGGCTTCTGTGAAGGATATGGGATCAATCCCTCCGCGGGTGCTTATGTATCTCATCAATCCTTTCCATGTTCGTGGTGGGTGTGACTGTGTCCATGGTGATGGCCATGAAGTTCAGAATTCTCAACGGGACCTCCGGCTAGGTCCAGGGCGTGTTGCAATTCTTTAGTAACCTGCTCAGTGGCGCTTATTGCCTTTATGAGTGCTTCCTTTATCTGGATATTGTCTGAATCTTCAAATAACTTGGCCCACCTGTCGATTTCGGCTATGTGTTCACGGTTATGCGTAATCCAATGGGGCAGGAGTACCCTCAGTTTTTCCAAATCGGTCATTTAAATTCAGGCTCCTTTCAGCATAGATATTCCAGTATTAAGAGGTGTTATTACCTAAGGAACGTAGGCATCCTTCTTGTCAAGGCAAAAGTAGCTTACACAGCACTGAAGCATGAGTCAAATTGACAGGGATCCGCACGCTGTTTCTGAATGAACTTAAAGACCTTTTCCCTGGAATCTACCACCCCATCATTGAATTTATTGGTTTAATATGTGGTGGTCGTTAATTGTCACGTGATATACGCTTGATATATTTTTAATTATATGATAATTTACTTTCAAAAAATAAGGAGATACTAAATGATTATTAAAACTAATATCCTTGGTTGCTCTCATTGTGG
>JAYEFH010000048.1:0-18399 GCA_034658555.1 Thermodesulfobacteriota bacterium
TCAGACCGGCCACGGCAATCTTTGGTTCTTTTAGACCAAATTCATTTTTTAAGGAAAAATCTGTAAGGGAAATTATTTGAAAAATCTTTTCCGTGCTGATGCTGTCTGCCACCTCCCTCAAGGGGCAGTGTATGGTCACAAGGACTACCCGAAGTCTGTCGCCTGCCAACATCATGGCGTATCTTTCCGTGTTGGTCCTGTCAGCCAGGATCTCCGTATGCCCTGGGTGGTCGATGCCGGCAAGCTTAAGACCCAGCTTGCTGATAGGAGCAGTCACAAGGCCGGAGAGCCTTTCTTCCTGACATAGTCTGATGCCCTCGGTGATATACTCAAAAGAGGCCTTTCCCGTAGCTGAGTTTGGTTTACCCCAAGGGACATCCTCAAGGTTAAGGCCGGTTTTGGTAATTACATGTATCGCATTGCCGGAAAGGGGATCGCCAGGCCTCCAGGACTTAATGGGAATGTTGAGATCAAGTGCGTTTGATGCCCTTTTAAGTATGTTCATGTCCCCTATGACAACTGCCGGGGGGGACAGTAACCATTCAGGATTGCCGGCAAATGCCTTTATTATGATTTCAGGACCGATTCCTGCCGGACAGCCCATGGTGAGGCCGAGGGGATTGAGTGATTTGGTGATTTGGTGATTTGGTGATTGAGATATTTCCTTCATATATCTTGTCCGGCTTTTTCCTCCAGAATAACCTCGTCTCTCCCTGCAATTTCATTCAAAAAGACATTTACGTGCTCATTGGCTGAAGTCTGGAGAGAAAGTCCTACAAAATCAGGCTTGATAGGAAGCTCCCGTCTTCCCCTGTCCACGAGGACAGCGAGCTGTATTTTCCGTGGTCTGCCCAAGTCGGTCAAGGCGTCCAGAGCGGCCCTGATGGTACGTCCGGTGTAAAGGACGTCGTCCACCAGTATTATATTGTTGTTGTCAACAGAGAATGAAATATCAGTCTTCCTGACTATGGGATGCTGGCTCAGGGTGCTCCAGTCGTCTCGATAGAGAGTAATGTCCAGTATCCCGGTTAAGACCATAGTCCCCTCTATGGCAGCCATTCGCTGCTGCAGACGTTCGGATAACGGCACTCCTCCTGTTCTGATGCCAATGAGGGCAAGATTTTCTATTCCCTTATTCTGTTCTAAGATTTCATGGGCCATTCTTGTAAGGGCCCGGTCCATCTCCTTTGAGTTGAGCACAATTTTACTGATATTGTTCACTATTTCCTCCAAATTGGCCAAATGGTTTATTCCGTTTTTCAAATTTCTAGTTTCGACATCAGCATTCAATTCGATAATACACGTTTTTTTGGAAAAAGTGTAAACTGATAAATGAAGGATGCCCAAATTTTCACCGTTGGGTGTTATTTCTAATTAACGTAATGCCCTGATTTTTCAAAGCTAAACGCTAATAGCTAATAGCTAACAGCTAATCGCTTAATTTAACTATACATTTGTTAGCCAAAAGCACAGATATGATGCTTGTAATTTCTGGAGCATATTGCTAAATTTCTCTTTCTCAGGCCATGACATAATCGAGAAATGGCTAAAGTTTATAAAGAGGGGAAGGGTTTTTGTGAAAAGAAAGATTTTTGTCTTCATATTAGGTCTTATATTTTTATTTTTACCGGCTAATACACTGCATAGTTGTGTAGGACGCCTTCTTGTTGTTGCCGTGAGTAATTCTCAGGACCAGATTATCATGGGACAAATGATGTCTGTACTGATTAATGAAAGGACGGGAACTACGGTTAACATCACACAACCGGGCGATTTGAAGGCCTGCCATAAAGCAGTATTAGAGGGAAATGCTTGCATATATATCAGTTATATAGGAGTGGCACAGGCCGACAGGGGAGTGGCGGATGCTGTAAATGATCCTCAAGAATCCTACATATTGGTCAGCCAATCTTTTTTGGAAAAATTTGATATGGTTTGGCTAAAGCCCTTTGGGTTCCAGGGACCGTTGACCAACGAGGCACATTCCAGGGAAGACCGTGGTACTCCGGCCGCACCGATAGCCACCAAAGATACGTTAAGAAAGTTTCCTGTTTTGGACAGAGTGATAAACAAGCTTGGAAACAGGATAGATAACAATATCATGGAAGAACTGAGGAAAAAGACAGAAAACAGGGACGTCAAAAAAGTCGTAAGGGAGTTTCTGAAAGCACAGAATCTAATATAGCCTGAATATTATCGGCACAGTCATTTCTCTCCGGCAAAAATCGCATACCGGCGCTGCCGTGTTGTGTAGTATCGGCATCAAGAACCTTCGGCTCATGGCAATGACTGATGACCAAAAAGTAACGGGATTTTTTTTATGCAAGTCAATATTATCTACTATTTAACAGCCACCTTATTAGGTGGCATGCACGCACTTGAGCCCGGCCACGGGAAGACAGTGGTCGCTGCCTATCTTATAGGTAGTAAAGGTGGAAAACTTGACGCCGTCATGCTTGGACTGGTTGTTACTCTAACGCATACTTTTAGTGTCATCCTCCTGGCTATTGCAGCCAAGGTCGCCTCCACCAGGATGACGCTGACCGATGAATCCTTGCACGGATACATAGGCCTGGCAGCCGGTTTTTTAATACTCGGTGTAGGGATATGGATGCTCGTACAGAGAATAAGAGGCAAGGATCCTTTCCACCATCATGGACACAGTCATTCACAGCATCACAACCATGACCACAACCATGATCATGGTCATAGTCATGTGCACGGGGAAAAGAAGGCGGGCTACTGGCAGCTTTTCCTGTTGGGTGTATCTGGAGGACTTGTCCCATGTCCGGCAGCCATAGCAATTTTGCTGGCTTCGTTAGGTACCGGGCGATTAGGAGAGGGACTTATCTATATATTACTGTTTAGTCTGGGTCTGGCATCTGTTTTGATTGCCATAGGCATTACTGTCGTAAGTGCAGGCAAATTCGTCGTCCGATTTCTGGATACCAGTCAATTCGCCAACAAAATTGCTATTGCCAGCGCCGGGTTTATAACATTAATAGGGGCGGCAACTCTGATTAATTCTATAAGGCACATTATTTAGTGTCTGAACAAAAAGGCCGTTCATACACATTTTTGGATATTGAATGTTGAATTTAAAACCGGACATAAGATTGGGTTTTGCAAGTGGCTCGCTGATGTTTGTTATCTGCCTGGTTTGGGCGGAGTTGGCCTGGGCCCATGGGGATATTTCAAAACTTCCCGATTCAGTGCAGATTATGCAATACAGGCTGCTGATATATATGGACCCGGACGATCTGGCATCTCGTAATAGTCTTGCCCTAGCCCTTTACCGAACCAACGAACTGGAGGAAGCTGAAAAGGAGCTTAGATACATAGTTGAAAGGGATTCCCAAAATTTTGACGCCCAAGATGGATTGGGGATTGTGCTGATTAAAGCGAAAAAATATCAAGAGGCACTACAATGCCTTGAAAAGGCAGTAGAGATCAATGAAGAAGATGTAATGGTGCATGTCCACTTATCTGTTCTTTATCAAAAAACGGGGTTGACTGAGAGGGCAAAGAGTGAATTGGACAAGGCTCGGTCCCTTACATCGCAACCCGTTGAACTTGAGAACATAGAAAAAGAACTGAAAATAGTAAGGAGCGGAAGGTGAGATGTCTATGAAGAGAAAATATCTCTTTTTGGTGTTATTTATTACATTATCCTTGCTTTTTGGCTGCCAGGAAAAAGAAGGTATTGTATCAGGCAAGGAAGACAAGCCCATAAAAATCGCCTACATGATCTGTAATAGTCTGCCGGAGACCACGGCTAGGTTCGAGCCAATAACTGCCTATCTTAGCGAGAAGACCGGACGAAAGTTTGAATCAATATATGTCAATACCTTTGATTTTGAAGACCTTGTGCGGGACAAGAAAGTGGACTTTACCCATACCAACTCAATACTTCCGATTATTTTCAAGAAGGAGTATGGGTTAGAGCTTATAGCAGTCGAGAAAAGGGGAAGATACAGCTACCGGGATACAGGCACCATTATCACGCTCAAAGAAAGCGGGATCAAAAATTTTGATGATATGCGGGGGAAGACCATGATATTTGGTCCCGCGCTGGCTCCATTCGGTTATATGGCACAGTACAGTCTCATGTTAGCCAACGGATTTGACCCGGAAGAAGATCTGACTTTTTACGTCATCCCATGGGGCTCCTTCAAGCATGAGAAGGTCGTATACGCTGTGCTCTTCGGGGCCTATGATGTGGGAGCGGCGCCTCGTTTGGACTTAGATCATATGGCCCAAGAGGGCAAAATCAATATGGACGATTTCAATATCATAGGTGAAAGCATCCCTATGCCTTACTGTACCGTCGGGGTTATGCCCTACGTGGATTCAGGTTTGTCCCAAGAGGTAAAGGAGATACTTCTTAATCTTAAAAAGGATGAGACAGTGTTGGTTAATGGCGAAGTACTGAAAATTTTGGATAGTGCCTGGATAGACGGATTCGTAGAGGCAAAGGATAAAGAATACGATACTATCCGGGAACGTCTAAAAAAATGTAATATGGCCCCATATAAGAAGTATTAGACTTTATATACGGATGCTGGTCAGTAGTCATTGGTCAGTAGTCATTGGTCTGTAGGTTAGGTAAAAACTTTGTACAAAAACGCAATATTAGGCTAAAATCTAACGGCTAATAGCTAATCTTGTAATAGCAAAACATCTTGTAATCATTAAACTAATAGCTAATAGCTAACGGCTAATAGCTTAATTTAGGTATAATAACAATATTCTCTAAGAGCAGAGGTCTCAGGTTGAAGAGATTTGCACTTTGTTTGGTTCTCAGAAAAAATGTCGTATTATCCCTTTTGGGAATTGCCTTATCTGTTTGCTTAATTAGTCCTGCCTCAGGAAAGCCTCTTATCATAGAAAAGGGCGTAATTAAGCATGATTCCATCTGGGAGAAAGAGGTAATTATAAAAGGTGATGTAGAGATAGCTAAAGGTGCAACACTGATTGTAATGCCCGGGACTGTTATTGAATTCGCAAAAATTGAGGAAAACAGCCCTGCCAAGCTCTATGAGAGCAAAGACAATCATTTCCCCCGGGCGGAATTGATCATCAGAGGCAAAATGTTTGCCCAGGGGACCAGGGACAAGATGATTGTCTTTACATCTGCTGAACGATTTCCCTGTCCGGCAGCCTGGGGAGCAATCAATTTCCTGGACACTCGTGATAATATCATAGAATTTTGTGAGATCAGTTATGCAAATACCGGCGTCCACTGCCATGGAGGCCAGGTTACCGTGGCTAACTGCTATTTCCATGATAATGGTGTAGCTATCGGACAAAAAAATGTGAAACAATTCCAAACAAGATGCATAGCGGCCATACTCTATAATCGTATAACAGGCAATGGCGGGGGCATCCTGTTCGGTAATGGGACAAATCCCACAATTAGTCACAATCAGATCAGTAACAATAAATTGTTTGGCATTTTTGGAAAAAAAGGGACCTCCTTTCATGTGAGATACAACAATATTGTGCATAACGCCAAAGGTGTCGCACTTTATGCCATGGAGGGATGCCAGCTTAGTGAGAACAATATATCCGACAATGAGGACTATAACATTTCTCTCCTGGAAGGTCAGATATCGGATGTGGATGCCCGTCGTAACTGGTGGGGCACCACGGACGAAAAAAAAATCAGGAATTTGATCTGGGATAAGGATGAGGATGAAACTTTGGGCAAATTGGATTTTTCTGATTTTACTGATATTCCTGTCAAAGAGGCGGGAATACCATGATAGATGATCTGGAATAATGGATTGGCTGAACAGATTAAGCATAGCTGCCATAGTAGCCATCACCATCATAACCATAGGTATGGTGGCAGACCGGGAGATAATGAAAAGGCAGCAGGAGAATTCGGGTGTAGAGGCCGAGCAGGAAAAGAGTTCTTACGCCTTGCAGATGGAGATGGATAAAAAGCTTTACCAGAAGGTCATTTCCTATAAGGAACAAGGGCTTTATCCAGAGGCCATGGCTGAACTGAAAAAAATTATGAAAAAGTATCCGGAGAAATCTCTGTCCTATGTATATATGGCCCAGTTGTATCTTAAACAGGGAAATATGGGAGACAGCATCAATAATTATCGCCAAGCAGTGGAGATGGAGCCGGACTATGTGGATGATAGAACACCCCTGTTCATCGGAGACAAGATAAAGAAACTGGTCACTGAAGGCAGAAAGAAGTTTGGGCGGGAAAAGACGTTAAGGCCCAAAGACAAGGAAGTCAGAAAGACTATTGATGATATATACTATCTCCAGAGTAGATTGGCCGGAGGATGTGAGTAGTTGAAATTACTCGAAATGATTGATGTTTCCATCGTGGCCGGAGCAGTGTTGGGCACTGCCGGTGTGCTTCTGGCCTATTGGGGCAATCCGGTAAACTCCGGAATTTGTGTGTCCTGTTTTATGGAAAACATCGCCGGGGCCTTGCGACTCCATAATGATGTTCGTATGAGCTACATTCGTCCGGAACTCGCAGGGTTTGTACTGGGATCTTTCCTTGTTGCCACACAGACCGGGCGGTTTCAGGTCAAAGGAGGGTCCTCGCCTGTTATTCATTTTCTCCTGGGCTTTTTTATGATAGCGGGTTGTGCTGTCTTTATCGGCTGTCCCATCAAGATGATCCTTCGTCTGTCCGCTGGTGACCTGACCGCAGTCGCAGCCACGCTCGGGCTTATATTTGGTGTCTGGCTGGGTGTTAAATATATCAAGGGCGGTTTTGTCTTAGACCGGAAAAGGGAACTCCCCCGGATAAATGGTTTTATTATTCCTTTATTTGCCGTCCTGCTTCTTGTTCTCCCGGTGATCAGCCCCTCTTTTATCCGGACGGGCCAGAAAGGGCCTGCGGCATGGCACGCCCCCTTGTATGTATCGCTATTGGCAGGGCTTGCTGTCGGAGCATTTGCCCAAAGATCAGGACTGTGCATCACCGGAGGGATACGCAATTTTTTTCTGGCCAGAGAGAAGACCCTGTTATATGGGGTTATCACTGCTTTTTCCGTCGCTTTGGTGCTTAATGCCTTTCTGGGTCAGTTCAGATGGGGGATGAATGCCCAACCGGCATCCCATTTAAGTCATGGGTGGACTTTTTTGGCTATGGCACTCGTAGGCCTTGCCTCTATATTGATTGATGGGTGCCCTTTCAGACAGTTGATAAAGGCAGGGGAAGGCGACGTAGATGCCGCCATAACCACACTTGGCATGCTTTATGGTGGTGCGCTGGTGTATTTATGGGTAATCAGGAGCACCTCTGCCGGTCCTACATTTGAAGGAAAGATTATGGTGTTAACAGGCATGCTTTTTACATTGGTTATTGCTATGACCTTACGAAGGGAAAGGTAAGCGCTTACAGGGCACCGCACCTGCTTTGTTGCCGGGCACTTGAAGTACAGGGAGTACGTCTGCGTACCCGTCGCCTCGCATCTGCAGCACCCTGTAAGCGCTTACAGTTCGGTGGGTTACTGTAAAACTGAACGGTTACCGAAAGGGGTTGAGCCGGTTTTCATGAACAGTGTTGAATTACAAAAAAAGAGCCGGGAAAGCAGGGTGGTGCTTATAGCAACATCGGCCCATATGTTGACCCATGCCTATATGATGATATTTCCCACAGTATTGGTACTGATAGCTAATGATCCTCTTATGGGGATAAAGGAGTATTTTAAACTGGGTGTCATAGGGACTGCGTGCTATGGACTTTTCGGCATAGGAGCGATCCCTTCCGGCATTCTGGCAGACAAATACGGCTCCCAAAAAATGCTTGGAATATGTATCTTTGCCAGTGCTCTGGCCTCCCTGCTGGCAGGCCTCTCGTTTTCAATATATCTGTTTATTGTATCTATGTTATTCCTGGGTTTAGCTGCTTCTATATATCATCCGGCAGGCCTTTCATTTATCTCCAGAAATGTGGAAAAAAGAGGAAGGGCAATGGGCTATCATGGCGCTGGAGGTAATGTAGGACTGGCATTGGGTCCTCTTCTCTCCGGAGCTGCTGCAGCCCTGTGGGGTTGGCGTTCCGCCTTTATCGTATTTGCTGTTTTTGGATTTGTTCTGGGCATTATGATCATCAAGTTAAAGCTGGGAGATGAAATAACGGCCCGGAAGCAAAGGGATAAGAGCAGTGCCGGGCAGTCAGGGCTCTCATCCATCCCCCTGGTCCTTCTTTTAATCTATGTTAACTCAATGCTGTATGGATTATGTTATAGAGGGTCAATGATGTATTTCCCAAAGCTCTTTTTACATAACATCCATTTTGCATTGGATGATGTAGCCAGGGCAGGTACTCTTGTTGCCATGGTCACCATGGCGGGTATGGTGGGACAGTTGCTGGGAGGTATTCTGTGTGACAGGCTGAAAAGGGCGGAATATGCCTACTTATTGGTTTTTCTGTTTTCCACCCCTCTGTTCTTCGCCATATGGCTGCTCAGGGACTGGGGGCTTTTTGCCGTCAGCTTACTTTTTGCCCCGTTTTTCTTTGCATGGCAGCCTATCCAAAATACCCTGATAGCCAAGTATGCCGTGCAGTCAGCCCATGGGCTCAGTTATGGAGTCAATTTCTTATTAATTATGGGCGTGGGTTCACTGGCAGCCTCTATGGGTGGGTATGTTACTGATAACGTAGGAGTAGCCGATGTATTTGCCGTACTGGGTCTTATTTCCTGCCTTTCCCTTTTACTGGTTTTTTACATAATAATGCAAGTGCGGAATAAAAATCCGAAAATTTTTGCCTAAATCCCTAAAATATATTATGAAATAAATATCCAATAAGGGGGTTCTGTCTATTGTGCGTCTGAAAATCAGTTTTTTATTTCTGATTCTGACTGTGGTGGCCTGTCATGTAGCCATGGCCGAAGAAATCCGGGTGCCGGATGATTACACCACTATTGGAGAAGCCATCAACGCGGCCGGTTTTGGGGACACGGTATATGTGCTGCCGGGGACATATAACGAGCGTATCAAAATGAAGGAAGGGGTGAATCTGGTCAGCTTTGCCGGCTCTGATGGTAATGATCCGGTGAATGGTCCCGGGAATAAGAAGGTGCTTAAAAGGGCGGTAAGGACCATTATTGACGGAACAGGGATTGATGCCCCGGGGTATTTGGTAAGTTTTCCCAAAGATACCACTGCGCTCATGAGAATAGATGGATTCACGATTATAAATATGCCGAAATATGCTTCAGGACTGAATCTTTTCCTGGTGGAAATCCGAGGCTGCTCTCCTGAATTTGTTAACAACATCCTGGCCGGGAATCGAAGCTGGGGCGGCGTACTATCTACCGGTCTGGGGATAGGCATGGGACCACCCCTTGAAACAGTTGCAAAGCCCATTATTCGAAACAATGTTATATATGACAATTATGGCCCTGGTATATCCAATGGTGCTAATTCCGCTGCCTTAATCGTAGATAATGAGATATTTGATAATCAGTTTCCTGCTGCAGATAAAGATAAGGATGCTCCGGGTATAGGGGTGAGAGAATATGCCAGACCGGTCATAGAAAATAACGTGTGTTACAGAAATGGCGCGGGCGTGGGCGGGTTAAATTTAGTTTCCCACAACGAGAAATTGATAATCAGGAATAATATTCTTTATAATAACAGGCTTGCAGGAATTGGTTTAAGGGCTATCGGTGGTGTAAAGACCAATGTTAAAACGGTAATTGAAAATAACAGGGTATATGGAAATCTAAAAACCGGTATAAGATTATCAAAAATAGATGAGGTCGAGGTGACGCACAACACTATCTTCGATAACTCAAGATCAGGTCTGGCCTTATTTAATGTTGATAAAGCAATCATTGAGGATAATGATATCTGCGGAAATTTGACTTCAGGTATAAGGCTATTGGATATCCCTTCCGCCACAGTGAGACGCAACCACATCTATCGTAACGTTACGGCGGGTATAGATTTTATTGGGTGGGAACGGTAATGGTTCGGACATTTCTTAAAGCCGTTAAGATTATTTTTCCGGCTATTATTTATTTCTTTACGTTCGCAAATAGCACATTAGCTGACATTCTTCATGTTCCCGGAAGTTACTCAACAATTCAAGAGGCCATAGATAACTCTAAGCCCGGCGACACCATCATGGTAGCATCAGGCGTATATAAATTACACCCTGGGAACATTACTATTTATAAAAAATCCATAACATTAAAAAGCGCAGATGGGGCCCAAAAGACAATTATTGAGGGAAGGATAAATAGTCCTGTAATTACATTCTGGGAAAATTCCTACTCTGTAATTGATGGGTTTACCATCACCAGCGTTAATGACATAGATACCACTCTTAAGGGAGGAGGTATTTATTGTGCTCCGTCCTCCTTTTCTACTATAATTAATAATATAATTACCGGGAACAATGCGGTTTTCGGCGGTGGCATCTATTGTGATCATTTATCTTCTCCCAACATAGCCAACAATGTTATCTCTAAAAACAATGCTGTTAAATTCGGAGGAGGAATTTTCTCTTACAGAGCCGGCTCCAACATTGCTCAAAACATCATAGTAGATAATGAGGCATCTAATTCCGGTGGCGGGATATTCTGCGGCAGAGATACTACTCGTATTGCAAATAATATTATATGGAAAAATAGGGCAAAATCCGGCGGTGGAATCTCTTGCGACCGATCTTCCTGTTCGATCATCAATGATACGATTACGGAAAATACGTCTGTCTATGGTGGAGGCGTATATTTTAATGGCGGCTCTATGAGAATGATCAACATCATTCTTTGGAATAATAAAGATGACCTGTACTCTGTATCATTAAGCCCTGCTTCAAGACCGAATCATTCAAATGTCGGGGATGGCGATTTCCAGGGACTAAACGGAAACATCTCTGCTGATCCCCTGTTTATTGATCAAGAAAGAGGTGATTTTCACTTAAAGCTTGATTCACCCTGTATAGATGCCGGAAATCCGGATCCAATTTATTATGATCCTGACGGATCAACAAACGATATGGGTGCTTACGGGGGTCTCAAAGCATACTAAACTATGAAGAATGAAGTGAAAAAAAGGCATCAGCCTTTAGCCTTAACGGCATGTTATTTCTTTGTGATATTGATTATGGGATTAGGCCTTGCAGGAGAAAGCATGGCCGCAACCATCTATGTTCCAAGGGATTATCCTACGATTCAAAAAGCCGTTGATGCCGCTGGGATGGGGGATAAAGTACGGGTATCTCATGGAACATATTATGAAAATATCACCATGAAAAAAGGTGTAACTTTAGAAGGTGGATGGAACAAAAATTTTTCACAAAGAGACATTTCTTCCTATACGACCACTATAGATGGAGGGAAAAAGGGAGGTTGGGTCGTATCGGGTGCCGACAAGGCCACTCTGGATGGATTTACTATTATCAATGGAAAGGCTATTGAGTTTGAGAATTCCACAATAGGCTCCGGGATATACTGCCTGTCAACGTCTCCTACCATAATTAATAACGTCATAAAGGCCAATGAACCTGCAGGAATTTACTGTAGCGGCAGCTCTGCCGTTATTATGGATAATGTTGTATCCAACAACGAAGAAGCAGGGATCTATTTGGAAAACGGATGCTCTCTGAAGATAAAAGAGAACACCATCAGGGACAATAAGAATGCAGGGATCGGCACCGGAGGCAATACAACCTCACGGTTTGATGTCCGAAACAACATTATAAACAACAATGCTTTGGCGGGTATTCAAGTCAAATCAGCCACCGGACCTATTTTTAATAATATTATCTATGAAAACAAGGATGCCGGCATAAGATGTGTAAATATGCCGGCAGATATAGTCAATAATACCATAGTGGCCAACGGTCAGGCAGGCATTGCCGTAGAGGATCTTTCTTTGATGCCTTTAATAAAAAACAACATTATTACGCATAATGTTGATTCAGGCATCAGGGCTGCAGGCAAAGGATATTCTTATAATTTGCTCGCTTCTAATAATATGACCGATAACTGTAACCCTGACTACCTTTGGTGCATCCGGCGTCAATATGGGACCTATGAAGATGAGCAGAGTTTCCTGGAACATAATGATATCATTGCCGATCCATTGTATGTGGATGCGGTCCATCATGATTATCATCTGCAACTCACCTCCCCGGCCATTGATGCGGGAGATCCCGGTGCCAGGTTCCACGACGTGAATTTTCCTCCCTCCCTGGGCTTATCTATCAATGATATGGGGGCCTACGGAGGACCTTTTACCATTCCTGAAAAAAGAAAATTCAATGATCCTCCTCAAGCCCACGCCGGTCCTTCACAACAGGTATATGTGGGAGATAAAGTGACTTTGGATGGCAGTGGCAGCAGTGATCCAAATGGAGATCCCATATCTTATCATTGGAAGCTTATTTCCAGACCAGAGGCAAGTACAGCCAAGCTTTTTGATCCAAAGGCAGTCAACGCCACATTTGAAACAGATGTCCCCGGCGATTATACCGCGCAGCTTATTGTAAAAGATCAAAAGGGCAAATCGAGCGATCCTCAAAATGTGAAAGTAGGTACGCTTTCAAATCATCCTCCAACATCCAATGCCGGAGAGGTTATCTCTCACGCGTATTTAGGTGATACTGTGAGTCTTTATGGCGGTGCCAGTAAAGATCTTGATGGTGACTCCCTGACTTACCAGTGGGAATTTACCTTCAGGCCCTCTGCAAGCCATGCAACACTTTCTGATCCCCATGCCGTCAGTCCCAATTTTGTGGTGGATGCGTTAGGTTGTTATGTTGCCCGGCTGGTGGTCAATGACGGAAAGGAAAATAGTATTCCAGACATGGTGTATGTGAACATCAAGCATAATGCCATAGATGGGAAAAGAAACATACCCGGCGAATATCCTACTATACAGACAGCTATTGATGCAGCCGACCCGGGGGATGACATTATAGTTCAGAATGGTACCTACAAAGAAACCATAGTAATTGACAAGGCAGTAAACCTGATAGGCATGGGGTGGCCTGCAATAGACGGAGGGAGCAAAGAAGGAGACATAAATACCATTATTATTCCTTATTTGGGTGATAGGGCCGGAAGGGTTGAAGGATTCATTATTAAAGGAGGCGGGAAAGGATCCATGGGCCATGGAATCGATATCTGGGACTCCTCTCCTACTATTGTCAACAATAAAATCACCGGCAATCAGCATAATGGCATAGGCGTACATGGCATTGGAATGCTTACTCGTAAAACAAAGATATACAATAACGATATTTACGATAACACCATAGGGATTGGTAATGGGAGAAGTAGCAGGGCTCACATATATAACAATCACATACATAATAACCGTATTGTGGGAGTTGGCTCCAGAGGACTTGCGGCACCTGTGATTGAGGAAAACTATATCTATGGAAATCATATCGGAGTAGGGTGTCGAGAAGTGGCTTTTCCTCATATTAAGGGAAACCATATCTTTGACAATGTCAGCGGTATTGAGATCAGTCCGATTTCCACCATCAAAAGATTTGTTGGTGAAGACATTATCATCAAAAACAACCTGATCTTTAACAATCATCAATGTGGAGTGAGTATAAGCTCCCTAAATCTCAGTAAGGTAATCATTTCAAACAATACTATAGATTCGAATAATTATCAGTATGCCCATAAAAACAGGGGCGGAGGATTGGTCTTTGGTTGGCCTTATCCTGGCTCGTTTACCGTTGTTGTGGACAATAATATAGTGACCAATAATGTGATCTGCGGGATTGTAAACCATACAGGAACTGAAGATTTCCCGGCACGGGGAGCAATCATCATCATCAACCACAATAATGTGTGGAATAATACAAAAGACTATGTCGGTTTGATCAATGGTGATCAAGATTTCTCCCAGGACCCTCAATTTATCTCCGTTGCTTCAGAAAAAAACGGGGGTTATTTTTTGAGTCAACAGACTTCAGGGCAAAATTCCAACAGCCCCTGCGTGGATGCGGGTAGCAATACCGCTACCAAACTCGGCATGGGAAACTGCACTACGAGAACAGATAAAAAAGGTGACAGCGGGATAGTTGATATTGGATATCACTATTCCGAATGAGCTGTTAGCCATTAGCTTAATGATTATCGGCCTGCCGCCCTGTCAAGCGTTTTTTTAAATTCAAATGTCGTAATAGCCTGATTTGTAGTAGAAAATAACACCTATCAAACTGAACCCCCACGAAATTTTCATTCCGGCAGCCGCAGATCCTCTACATTTTGTATGCTGTTGGCCTCCATATAGTCCCTGATACCTGCCGGCACATCCTCTGCGGTGCTTGGCCGTACGAGTGTCGCCGTACCGATTTCAACCGCCTTTGCACCGGCCATCAGGAATTCGAGCGCGTCATCCGGGGTACTGATACCACCGATACCTATTACAGGAATATCAACAGCCCGGACTACCTGCCAGACCATGCGCAGGGCGATGGGCTTGATCGCCGGGCCTGATAGTCCTCCAAACACGTTTGCCAGGGCCGGACGCCTGGATTTAATATCTATGGCCATACCCAGGAAGGTGTTTATGAGAGAAACGGCATCCGCTCCTGCGGATGCAACCTTTTGGGCAACTTTGGTGATATCAGTCACATTTGGTGTGAGCTTTATTATTACAGGAAGGCCTGTGGCTTTCTTAACCGCACGAGTTACATTTGCCGCTGCTTCAGGGTCTGTACCGAATGCAATGCCTCCTGCCTTTACATTCGGGCATGAGATGTTTACTTCAATGGCCTTGACGCCCTCTGCCCCGTCGAGCTTTTTTGCTATTTCAGCATATTCTTCAACTGAGTTTCCAAGGATGTTGACAATCAAAGATGTCTTTACATTTCTTAGCCAGGGGAGCTTGTCTTTAAGGAAAGACTCTATTCCTACGTTTTCAAGCCCTATGGAGTTCAAGAGGCCGCATGGGGTCTCCACCAGGCGGGGAGGGGGATTTCCTGGACGGGGTTTGATAGAAATGCCCTTTACTATAATTCCACCTACCTGGTCTAAATCAAGAAGACCGTCTAATTCCTTCCCATAACCACAGGTCCCTGAGGCGAGCAAGACCGGATTTTTGAGTACCAGGGAACCGATATTAATTGAGAGATTTGGTGATTGAGAGATTTGGTGATTTGGTGATTGAGAGATTGAATGATTTAGAGATTTAGTGATTGGATTTTTTTGATGGATCACTGGGTGTACTCCCAATTGACTTGATCTGCGTCAAATACCGGTCCTTCCTTGCACACGTGGAGAAATCCCCGGCTATCTGATTTCGGAACGGCACAGCCCAGGCACAACCCTATACCGCAAGCCATAGTGGCCTCCAGTGATACCTGGCAGGGGATATTTTTCCTGCGAGCCATATGATAGACAGCCTTCATCATAGGCCACGGACCACAGGTATAGATCTGCGCAATGCCGGTAATTTCCCGGAGCGTTTGAGCCAACAGGTCTGTTACCATCCCCCTTTGCCCAAGGCTTCCGTCCTCGGTTGCAACATAAAAATACCGGGTAAGTCCGGAGAAGTCTTCAATGGTCGGGATTTCCGAGGCATTTCCAGCCCCAATCAAGATGATAAGTTTGCCGGATTGCTTAATCCTTTCTGCCAGAAGGAGCAAAGGGGCAATGCCGAGCCCTCCGCCTACCAGTATGCACTGAGGACGGTCATCAATTAACCTGAAGCCCTGTCCCAGCGGTCCCAGTACCCTGACCATCTCTCCGGGGCACCGCTTCGAGAGCAGACGGGTGCCTTTGCCGACTTCTTTATAAAGAAAGCTTATTTGTCCGTTTGCCCTGGTTTTATAAATGGACAGGGGGCGGCGAAGCAGAGGATCCATGCTATTATTGTATTTAACCTCAAGCATGCAAAACTGGCCGGGGTCGGCTGAATCCTGAATTGCAGGGGCCTTGACTGTAAGCAGGAAAATACCATGGGCAAGTTGTGTTTGTTCTACAATCTCGGCAGGTATGTCAAGTTTGGGCATCAGACCTTCCAGATAAGAGAAATGGCTGTTGCGGTAAACAGGATTATGCTTATGGCCCCGTTAAAGGTGAAAAAGGCCATATTCATCCGGGAGAGGTCCTTGGGGTTTACCACCAGCCTTTGCATTACCAGGAGCGCAAAGGTAGCCAGCAAGCCACAGTAGTATATCCAGTTGAGATGTGCCAAAAGGCCCACTGAGACAAGGGCGATAAAGGCCACAAGGTGGAATATGCCTGAAATCCGGAAGGCCCTTTTTATCCCCCACCTTGCCGGTATTGAGTGCAGGCCTTGTTTTCTGTCAAAATCATAGTCCAGGCAGGCATATAGCACGTCGAATCCAGCAACCCAGAAAAGTACGCCCGTGCTGAGGATCAAAGGAAGAAATTCTACGCTTCCTTTTACTGCAATCCATCCGGCCGTAGGGGCCAGACTCAGGGCAAGGCCCAAAAAGAGGTGGCACATGGGGGTGAACCTCTTGGTATATGAGTAGCTTAGCACAACAGCCAGGAAAACCGGAGAGAGCAGGAATGCCAGTCGATTCAGTTCATAGGCTGCCAGAAAGTAAATCCCAGAGGCAATTATTACCATGATCCAGGCGTCCCTTGCCTTGACAGTCTCCTTGGGAAGGGCCCTCTCCTTTGTGCGGGGATTTTTTGAGTCAAAGGGGATGTCAACTATACGGTTGAAACCCATTGCAGCCGTCCTGGCTCCAATCATGGCAACAAGAATCCACAGGGAAGTCCAGAGATCAGGTGATCCTCCCGCAGCCAAAAAAGCACCTAGGTATGCAAAGGGCAGGGCAAGGATAGTGTGCTCGAATTTTATCATTTCAAGCAGTACCCAAACCTTTGAATTTGGTGATTTGGTGATTTGGTGATTTGGTGATTGCATGCGGCTATCCTATTATCAAATGATTATACTGCACGTCATGAAATATGATTCCGCTCAAAATGCTCCAGATGTATCCCTTTACAGACAATGCTGAATTGTGGAAGAGGATTTAAAAGATATATACCTTAATTCAAAATTTAACATTCAACATTCAAAATTTACCTTGCCACCTCTTTAGGCCTTCTACCTCGAGTCCCATGAATTCCGCCAACCTGCCGGCAAAGAATGATGCCATTTCATCAATATTTCCGGGTTGATAGTAGAAGCTGGGCATTGCAGGATATATTACGGCCCCGGCCTCTTCTGCCAACAGCATATTTTGTAAGTGGATTCGATTCAAGGGGGTTTCTCTGGGAACCAGGATAAGGGGCCTGCGTTCTTTCAGAAAACAGTCAGCCGCCCTGTGGATCAGGTTTTGGCTGAATCCGTGAGCTATGGATGCCATGGTCCCCATTGTACAAGGGATGATTATCATGGCTTTCCATCTGCTTGAACCACTTGCAGGGGCAGCGGCCAAGTTGTCCGGGCTGTAAACTGTGTGTGCCGTCCGGATCAGGGTCTGTAAGCCGTCTTCCTTGATCTCAATCCTGGAGACCTGTTCCCCTGTCCTGGATACGATGAGATGGATCTCCTGGCCCAGGTCTTTTAGGATTTCGATTAATTTAAGGCTGTAGATAGACCCGCTGGCCCCGGTGATTGCAAGAAGGATTGGCTTCCGGCCTTTATCCTTCATCATGTCTTCAGTCCCAGCTTTGGCCACAACTTGTCAACTTTTTTGATGATTTCGCTTTTCATTGCTATTACATCCGGCCACTGTCTTGTGAATCCTTCTTCGGCCCACTTTCTGGTGCAGTCTATACCCATCTTGCTACCATAAAGAGGGAGTGGCGCTGCATGATCAAGGGCATCTACAGGCCCATCCGCGAACACAATATCTCTTCTGGGATCTATGTTGTTACCCATGCGCCATAGTACCTGGGACAGGTCTTGTACGTCCACCTCGTTGTCAAAAATAAGGATTATCTTGCAGAACATCATCTGGCCAAGGCCCCAGAGGGCATGCATTACTTTGCGGGCATGGCCGGGATAGCGCTTGTCAATGGATATAAAGGCCAGGTTGTGAAATACGCCTTCAAGGGGGAGATTCATGTCCACAATTTCAGGCAAAGTCTTTTTTATCATGGGAAGAAAGAGGCGTTCAGTGGCCTTTGCCATGTAGCAGTCTTCCTGTGGAGGTTGTCCGACAATAGTGGCCGGATAGATGGCGTCTTTTCTGAGGGTCATGCAGGTTACATGAAAGACCGGGTATTGGTCAGCCAGGGAGTAATATCCGGTATGGTCACCAAAAGGACCCTCGATTCGCCGTTCTTCGGGTTCAACATATCCTTCGAGAACTATCTGAGAAGAGACCGGGACCTCCAGGTCTACAGTAAGGCATTTTACAAGCTCGACCGGCTTTTCTCTTAAAAATCCTGCAAAAATGCATTCGTCTACGTCGTCAGGAAGCGGGGCGGTTGCCGCATAGGTCATGGCCGG
>JAYEFH010000049.1:0-4899 GCA_034658555.1 Thermodesulfobacteriota bacterium
TCGAGATGCCCGGAGGGTATTCCGACCGCTTCTTGCTCGACCCCCTCGGATGCGTCAACGTAGGCGACGCCATGAAGAAGCAGAAGACCAAGGTCGACAAAGGACACTTCATGATCAGAAAGCTCGACGGTCTGATCAAGGCCAAGCCCGACGTCATTATCATGACCGGGGACGCCTTCGCCGTACAAAAAGTCCTCTCTGCTCAGGCCAAGAGCAATCCGGCTCTGGCCATGGTGCCTGCCATCAGGAATCAGGCCATTTACAGTCTGCCTTTCTACGCGGATTCGAGTGTAATCGAGTACCCCGCCATTTTGCGGCAGTGGACGGTAGCCCTGGCTGATTGAGATGGACAAGAACTCCGCCCTCTCTTTTTTGATTGAATCCTGTTTCGGCAAAATCGACGACCGCGTCCGTCACGACATGGAGAAGATCACCCATTTCCACGCCAGGAAAAAAAGAGAGCTTCTCTTTCATGAAGGAGAAAAAGGCAAGTTCGGCTACTTTCTTGCCTCCGGCAGTATCAAACTTTTTAGAGCAAACGTGGAAGGCAGGGAGGTAGCAATCAAGTTTGTCCGCCCCGGGGAATTCTTTGGATGGCTCGTATTACTCATGGAAGGGCGGTATCCTGTTAGCGCCGTCTGCTTGGAACATGTCGAAACACTGGCTGTTGATATAAATGGAGTCCGCGGCATGCTCCGTGATCGCCCTGATTTTACAATACGCATGTTCCAATATATTGCCGGACGGCAAAAGGTCTATTTGAACAGTATCAAGGACTTGGCTATTTGCTGTCCCAGAGAGCGTCTCCTTAATTATTTAATTTACCTTGCAGAACAAGAACATTCTCGATCCTTTAAATTCCCGGTACCCAAGGGCGAAATCGCCCTTTTGCTCGGAATCACTCCGGAGACATTCTCCCGCATGCTTCGAAAATTAGTTGACGAGAATATTATCACCATCAAAGGTAAAGAGATCCACCTTCTCAGACAACGGGACAATTTCCGCGATTCCGGTGACATCGTCCGTGAGTCAATTCGTAAGCCATGGACTTCCAGAGAAATGGCAATTGCGGGCAAGCCCACCAGTTCGGCGGCACCGCTTCATCCATAACTCCCCTCTGCCTCCCTCCTAATGTTATCGTAACTGCATCTATTTTGCTAAATAAGTCGTTTTCTTGATTTCAATCAAGGAAATCTGTTTTGTTTTTTTATATGTCAAGCGTGGAAGCTGAGAGTTCGAAGCCGGGTAGTCCTTGCTGCACCATGTGTCAGTATCTTTATTGTGAGACAATATAGATCAGGGGAGGAGGATTTATTAAATGCGAAGCGTATATTTTTTGGCAGGGATTTTATTTGCGGTAATTTTGATACTCACTTTAGATTCATCTGGATTTGCAGGCAATGACTCAGAGCCTGTCGAAATGGAAACGATGACGATCACGGCCACCAAATCAGAGAAAGCTATTGACGGGGTTTCGGCATCTGTCGTGGTTATAGGCGAAAAAGAGATAGAAACGATGGGGGCTTTCGACCTGAAAAACATTTTTGAGAAGACTCCGGGGCTCACAATTCAGTACGGGACATTCCCCGCAGCCAGCAGCGCTTCAAAGAGTTCGATATCTATCAGAGGGTTAGGCTTTTTCGGCACCCTGTTTCTGATCGATGGAAGACGGCTTGCAAATGAATTGCCTTCGTATGACCTGGACCGGCTTCCGGCCTCAATGATCGAACGGATCGAAATCATTAAGGGGCCGATGAGTGTGCTCTATGGGGCCGATGCTGTTGGCGGGGTAGTAAATATTATCACCAAGAAGCCCAAAAAAGGCTTGCAAGCAAGTATCGATGTAAAAGCAGGGATGAACAGCGGAGGTGAAGCGGAAAACGCCAATGCCGGTTTTGACATCAGAGGGAAAAGGAATAATTTCAGTTATTCCTTCTATGCCAATGCATCTTCAAAACGACCTTACACGGAAGGAGAAACGACGAATACATTCATAAAGACCCCGACCGGAAAGGTAAAACCTTCTGTACATCCCGACCCTTTTATCAGGCAAAATGTAAAAGATTCATACGGCGTGGATGTCACCTACAGGGAAGATTCAAAAGTCCTCACCGTTGGTTCAAGGCTTGAATATGACATCGCCGCGTTTGCCACTGTAGGCGCGGAATTTAATTACTTCGACGAGGATTTGGAGGGAAAGTATCGTTCAGCCTTTTTCCCAACAAATATTTCACCGGCTCCGGGCAAGAAAATAGTGGGGCTTGACACCCCTGTGCACTCCACAGACGATAATGAGAGGCTGGATTGGGGCGTTGATTCAAAGATAAACATAGGCACTGACTTGACACTGAACCTCAGAATCTACAGATCTGATTATGAAAAAAGGAATACGACAACAGCCATCAACTGGGAAGATATGGGATATTCCAGTGAAGACGACTCGGAACAGACCCGAATGGCAATGAACGCCAATGTCGTTTTTACTTCCTATGAAGGCTATGGCGTCTATGCCTTGACTGATTCCCAGTTGTTGACCATCGGAGGCGAATATCGGGAAGAAGAAAGAAGGGCAACCCTCTTTAACAATGAAGGAACCCTTGAAAACAGAGATATTGATTACAAGGCGGTCTATGTGCAGGACGAGTGGCAGATAACCGACACATTAAGCGCTATTTTCGGCGGGCGGTATGATGATATTGAAAATGCCGATAGCGAAGAGACCTTTATGGCAGGATTTGTCAAGAATTTCTCAAGCCTGTTTAATTTGAGGGCAAATTTTGCGCAGGGCTACAGGACACCCAATATCCTGGAGCTCTATTTCCGAAAAGCCACCCCTGTAGGATACAACCTGGGGGCTGAGGTCGCTGAACCATCAGTGGGAAAAATCGCCCATGGGCTGGATCCGGAATTCACAAACAGCTATGAGGCCGCACTGAGCGGAAGACATGGCGGCTTCAATTACGAAATCGTTTTTTTCTATAACGACATTGAGGACAAAATCCAGAAGGTTTCCAAGACTGACTATTTTACCTATGAAAATGTGAGTGATGCTGAGACAAAAGGTCTGGAGGTCTCTATCGGTTATCAATTTGAAAATGGTCCGGCCTTGAATATGAACTGGCTCGAACTCGACACGGAAAACAAAGAAACCGGCAAGGACCTTGAATTTAATCCGGAGAGAACAGTCTCGCTCAGTGTGGATTATCAGTTAAATGACCAGATCTTATTAGGCATGCAGACCGTCTATATCGGCGAACAGCGCTATGCCAAAGGAACGGTAGATCACACGACTGATGACTATACTCTGGTGAATTTGACGGCATCATACGCTTTTGGCGACAAGAATGCCTATGAAATCTATGGCGGAGTCAACAATGTCTTTGATGAAGATGTCGACACGATCATCGGGTCAAATGTAGGAACCTATTTCTTTACAGGATTGAGAGCATCATTTTAACCCTGGATGACGAAAAGAGCCCTGTTCAGTCAAAAGGAGTAACTCTATGCATAGAAAAATTATGTCAACCTTATTCATCGTTATCATGATCTTGCCGGCAACCGCCTTAGCCGGTTTAGCTCAACCAGGCGACAAGGATTATCCACCCTACTACATGCTGATCACAACCAACCTGCCGCATATCCTTGACATGCTGAAAAACCCCGAAGTGTTCAAGTTAAATGAAACACAGCGTCAACGACTCGAGGAAATCAAAAAAGAGACCCTTGAAGTGATACTGAAGAGGATGAAAATTATAAAGGCCCTGGAAATCCAGGTCAGGGACAACCTTTTTGTCAAAGAGCAGGGAAAAAGCAGGAAGGGTTTGAAGCCGTTGTTGGATGAGATTGAGAAGCATCGACGCATAATGACGGAACTGCATGTAGATTGAATCATGACTGTCCGGCAGGTCTTGTCGGATGAGCAATGGACCATCGTCCTCAAGGAATTTTCCATAACCGGTTATGACGATTGATTTGCCCTTTGTAGGAGAGGAAAAAGTCTGTAATGAGAAATAACATGAAAACCTTAATGTGGCTCTTACTGATTCTAATATTGATTATTGCTGTGCAGGGTCTTTGTGCCGAGGACAACTTCTGTATCAGTTGTCACGAGAAACAAAATCCCGGACTGGTTGCCGACTGGAAGAACTCCGCGATGTTTAAAAAGGGATTGCAGTGCAACGCCTGCCATGGTGATGCCCACACGAAATCCGATGATTTCGCCATGGCCAAAAGACCGAACATCGCAACCTGTGAAAGGTGTCATAAGAGCCAGGCAAAACAGTTCAAGGAGGGAAAACACGCATTCTGCGAGGTGGCATTGACCACAGGCAACATGTCGAAAAAGTTGTGGAAAAAGGCCCCTGAAATCGCCCGGAAGTCGTGTGCTGTATGCCACCTCACGATGGGCGAAAACGGGGGGCAATGTGATGCCTGCCACACCAGGCACAAGTTTTCTCCGGAAGAAGCAAAAAGGCCTGAGGCGTGTCTTCCATGTCATGTGGACAATCATCCACAATATGAATCTTACTATAACTCCAAACACGGGGCTATCTATCGGGCAGAGGGGCTCACAGGCAGAAGCCCGACCTGCGCGACCTGTCATATGAGTAATGGAAATCACAAGATTTTAACATCCTGGGGCTTTTTTGGTGTCCGCAAGGAAGAACCCGATGAAAGGCATGCAGAGTGTCAGAAAGGAGTAATTAACTATCTTTCAAAACTCGGTCCGATTCTGGCACCCAACAGCCACAGAGCGACCCTGGCCGAGTGGCAGGATTTGAGAAACGATATGCTGGATATATGTTCCGGTTGTCATGCACGATCATTTTGCCGAGCGGAACTTGATAAGTGTGATCAGGTGGTCAAGGAAGCGAATTGCGTTGCAAATGATATTGCAAG
>JAYEFH010000050.1:0-4886 GCA_034658555.1 Thermodesulfobacteriota bacterium
TTTGGCTGAGAAGCAATAATAGTTCTCGAATTCTGGCAAAATCCCCGATGCTAACTTTCCTATATTTATGATGTTAGTTTGGTTATGATGTATGTATTTAGATCCCTCCATATAATTCCAAAAGAGATTTTGAAAAAATCCATATCATTCTTCTGATTCTTTTATCATTTCATTCTTTCTTTTTTGTTTTTGCTCCTGGGACAAACATATCATAGCGGTTTAGATCAGACCCACGGTGGATCGTGGTGTACTCTCTCCAATAAGATTGGTTTGGATCGTATTGTCATAACCAAGCAGGGGGGAAAGCCATGGGTAGTCAGGGATACACCAAGAAGCGTCCGTGTGGTATTTGCCGACGGTGGTTTATGCCCCATCCGAGGCTCAAAGATCGCCAGCAGACCTGTGGCGATCCCGTGTGCAAGAAAGAGTGGCATAGGAAAAAATGCGCTGAATGGAATAAGCGAAATGGGGATTACTTTAAAACGAACTACCTGCAGAAAAAGCTTGACCCGGAACCTCCGACTACCCAGGTCAAAAGCCGCTTAAAGACAGGACTACCCTTACAGCATGTTAAAGAAGTGATCGGGATACAACACCTTGTAATAATTGAATATCTGGCACAACTACTGGTGCGACGTTTTCAAGATGTGATATCGAGACAAGTTGTTGTAAATACAAAACAAGTTGGCCGACTACCCCGGGAGGTGTTTTCAAGATGTGATCGACAGTGAGGGGCGCTGATATTTATAATTGCCCAAAACATTAAGAAAGGAGTCGATCATGATCAAGAAAAAGATCCTTGTCCCCAACCGGATCAGACGTATTCAAGGTGGATTCAGTTTTATCCCGCACCGCTTTCTCACGGATGGTTTTTTAGCCTCCTTGAGTCAGACAGAAATGCTTCTCTACCTTTTCTTTATCATAGTCTCAGATCGAAACGGCCTTTCCTTTTACTCCTATGATGCCATTTGCACCTTACTGGAGCTCAACGTTGATCAGTACATTGAAGCAAGGAATGCCCTGATCAAAAAGGATCTCATCGTCTTTGACGGTACCCTTTTTCAGGTGCTTGATTTGCCCGGGAAACCGGCCCAAAAAAAAGAAGTGAAATTTTCGTCTCAATCGCACCGAAGACCCGATATCAGGAATCTTATCCAACAATCGATTCGGGAGATTTAGAGTGGCTGATGGAGATATCAAGAAATTAGCACAAGCCATCGAGGAGTACGCAAAATGGGTGAAACCAGACAAGGACGTCCTCAAAACCACGACCTATACCCGGACGCTGATGGATTTTCTTGTCTTCGCAATCAGCAACGAAATGGCCTGGAAAGACATGTTTACCGTGGACACACTCAAAGCGTTTCGTAAACATAGTCGATTCAAAAGCGCCTCGTATGCCCTAATCGCCTTTTCCGAGTATCTTTTTTCCCAGAAAAGAATCGATCGGCCTTTAGAGATGTCAATACCACAGGTCTTCAAGCAGGTGGTCCAATTGCCCGATCTTCATGAACAGTACCTGTTATTCTACAAACAGACTTCACGGGTTTCCGATGATCACCTTAAAAGTGTAAGAAGCCTGCTGGCACGTTTTCATGAACACCTTCAAAATCAAAACATAGAGATTCCTGCTTTAAAGATCGAGCATCTCGATACCTTCCTGGGAGAGATGAAACTGGCTGTGAGCACGCACAGCCTCTACCGTTGTCATTTGAGGGGATTTCTGAGGTATTTGTATCATGAGCGAAAAATCATAAAAAGAGATCTCGCTGAGCTATTGGTGGGACCGCCCATCTTTGCCAAACCCAAACCACCAAAGTTTCTGCGACAAAACGAAGTACAAAAACTCTTCTCAAGTCTGGATCTTTCCACCCCCAGAGCCATACGAACCTACGCCATGGTTCACTTAGCCTATACCATGGCTCTTAGACCTGTTGAGATCAGTAGAATCACTCTTGATGATATCTCTTTTTCTGAGAAAATATTGACGATGCCGGAAAGAAAGGGCGATCGCCCCATTACCCTCCCCATTCCGGAGAAGACCATGAAGGCCATAGCCGTCTATATCCTTCATGTCAGGATTAAAACGCAACACCGGGATCTGTTCATGACCTGTCAGAGGCCCTATCGTCCACTCAGCCCTGAGAGCGTTACTGGCGACATACGGAGAGCCATGAAGAATGCCGGACTCTTTTCCTCAGCCTATTGGCTCAGACACACCTATGCTCAGAATCTTTTGCTTCTTGGCCGATCCATTTATGAGATCAAAGAAATGCTGGGCCATCAAGACATTCAACACACCCAGAGATATCTTCATATAGACACAGAACTCATGCGAAAGGTACTGTTAAATGAAACACTTTGAAAGTTTTTTAGCCCCAAAGTTGGATGCGTTCTTCGCTTATCGCAAGGACCTGGGATATTCCCTCAAGACCCTCAGATCTCAACTTTTCTCTCTTGATCGATACCTGAAGGAGAAAAATGCGGACTGGAAAAATCTTCAGCCCGGCTTTTTCCTTGAGATGAGATCAAATCTTCCCAATGAATCACGCTCTGTAAACAGGATACTCACCACAACACGCAAATTTTTCCAGTTCTTGATTCGACAGGGTTGCCTAACTGAAAATCCCCTCAGAGACATTCCCGGACTCAAGGAAAATACCGTCGTGCCTTTTGTCTTTTCTCCAGAGCAAACTGAACAATTACTGGGGAACATCTCCAAAAAAATACGGAAAACCAAGGTGCGGTTTTTGAACGACTTTGCTTTGTACATGGCTGTTTTACTTTTAGCCCGATGCGGCATGAGAATCTCAGAGCCCTTAAGACTCCAAAACCACCACTATCGTCGTGATGAGCGCACCCTATATATCGAGAGAACCAAGTTCAATAAGGATAGGCTCATTCCCATCCCCAGGGATGTCGTCACCCAGGTTGAAAACTATCTCTCTGTCAGAAAATCCCTACTGCAGTATGATTACAGTCCCTTTCTCTTGGTCCGCACAGATCAAAAGCCTCCAACAGATTGGCAAGTCCGGAAGTTGTTCCATAAGGCTATGAAAGAAATTGGGCTTGAGCAGTCAAGACGGGTTATCGGCAACGTAAACTTCAGTCAGCCAACACCTCATAGCCTACGTCATTCGTTCGCGGTAAATACTTTGTTGCGAATCAAAAAACGAAAAGGTTCGCTGCAATATGCACTACCTGTCCTGGCAACCTATATGGGACACAGTCTTTACTGGTATACTGCCATATATCTTCGAGTGGTCGATGCCATCAGTCGAAAAAACCTGGTTGACTTTACCCTTTGGCAGGAAAGGATGCCATGAAACTTTCCCCTTGCGTCCGTAAGTTTTTTGATCAATATCTCCCCCACATCAAGGGGGTGAGTCACAATACGATCATAGCCTATCGGGATGCCTTCAAACTGATTCTTTCTTATGCTGCAAAACATTATGGCATTAAAATCAGATCCCTCAGAGTAGAACATCTCACATCCGGGTTTGTTATCCCATTCCTTGATGAACTCGAAAAAGAGCGTAAGAATGTGGCGAATACACGCAATCATCGGCTTGCAGCCTTGAAATCCTTTGCCAGAATGATCAGTCTTATGTATCCGGAGCAACGACAAGTAGCAGACGCCATTCTCCGTATCCCACAAAAACGAACTCAGAAATCCCTAATCGGCTTTCTTTATCAGGATGAGATCCTGCAGGTCTTTGAGGCCGTTGATCTCAAAAGAAAAGAGGGGTTCAGGGATTATGCCCTGCTTCATCTGCTCTATGATTCCGCGGCCAGGGCCAGCGAAATAACAACATTAAATCTGGATTACTTTGACCGTCAGAAAAAAACCCTAACTATCCTGGGAAAAGGGAGCCGGTTCCGGCTTATACAGCTCAAGCCCAAGACCTGTCATCTCCTCCAGGCCTATATCAGGAAATACCGCATAACACCAAAACCGCTCTATCAAAACCGGCTCTTTCTCAATCAGCGGGGAGAGGAACTCACCCGCTATGGCATCTACCGCATCTGCAGGAAATATCTCGAAAAGGCCCTTACCCCCAAACGCCTCAAGAATATCAACCCCGTTCGGAGCTTTCGTCACTCGAGAGCAGTCGATATGCTTTATAGTGGCCATCCCATCACGGACATCAAGAACCATCTGGGCCATGACAATATCCAGTCCACCACCATCTATCTGCATCTGGATCTCAATCGAAGGCGATACATCCAAAGGCGTTTCATCAGGCATATGGAATCGGTATTAACCGATGACTCAAAGATAGAAGAAGCTCTTCAATGGGAAAACAAGGAGGATATGATGGCTTGGTTGGATCGTCTATAGAGGCACGAAACAACCAACGGCCGGCCAAGGAGAGGTGTTTCTAATCGAAAATTATTATGTTGCAAGTCTCATCCTCAACCTCACCCAAATATACCGCAACTCATTGTTTTTGCTGTTGATTCAGGAAGTCTCACGCTGGGAGCAGAAAACAACGCGTTTTCAAGAGGTTAGATCGGCTCACAACATAACGATATTATTGGCAAACTGAGACAAGACCACAAAATTGAGAAGGTTACATCTGGCAGTCCTAACCTGTTGCACGTCTGAAAAGGTGTTCTTTTTTTGATTTTCACCTCTCGTTTTTTTATTTCTTTGAACCAGGCTTATCGCCCTTCTTTAACCAACCGCAATCTCTATAATTTCCTTCTTTTTTTCTTTCTGTTGAGAAGACATACGGGCGGATTGATGTAAAAGACGGCGCGTTTGTAGTGGTGGATGAAGTCAACGGAGAGCGAAAGCACATTCCGGTGGGATCGGTGGCGTGCATCATGTTAGAGTCCGGGACCCGAGTCAGCCACGCGGCGGTAAAGTTGGCAGCGGCAGT
>JAYEFH010000051.1:0-4858 GCA_034658555.1 Thermodesulfobacteriota bacterium
TTGGGCTCTGTCGTCGGCATTTACGAAGCTGCGTTGGATACGGTGTTGATCCTGCGTGGTATTTATCCGAAATATATTGCATCTACAGCGACTATCCGCAATGCATCCCGCCAGATAAAGCGACTTTATGGACGTGAGAATCCAGCAATATTCCCACCTCCGGGACTGTCTGCAGAGGATTCTTTTTTTACCCGTACCGTACCCGTTGGTGAAAAATCGGGACGACTCTATATCGGTTATCTGGCCAGTGCCATGAAAAGGAGGGATGCCTTTGCCGTACTCTCTGCCGCCCTGCTTGCCGCACCATTAGTACAGTTTAGTGACAACAAAGAACTGTTGGATGCATGGTGGACATTGTTGGTCTATCACGGCAGTTTGCGGGGTGCGGGTGATAGCCACAATGCATTGCAATATTTTTCTTCAGAGTATCTGAGACGCAATTTGGATCCATCAATATCCGCTGAAAAAGAAGAGCCGGAGGATAAAGCCAAAGGTACGGAAAGGCGCTCACGTGGTAACAAAATTGCGCAGCTCACGAGTGTCATGTCATCAGAAAAAAATAGTCAGACTTTTGCACGGTTGGGAAAAAGCTGTGAGGAAGCCGACTGCCTTGACGCTGTGCTTGCAACCAACATGATATCAGTTGGGCTGGATGTTGGACGACTTGCATTAATGATCATCAACGGGCAGCCTCTTACTACCGCAGAATATATCCAGTCCAGTAGTCGTGTCGGACGCAGCGATGTCCCCGGTATTATATTCACCAACTACTATCGCACCCAGGCACGAAGCCTTTCTCATTACGAAGCTTTTCGCCCTTACCACGAATCTTTCTATCGTTTTGTCGAACCTACCAGTGTAACCCCGTTTACCTCTCAGGCACGCAAACGAGCCCTGCATGCGGCGCTTGTGATAGTAATGCGGCACAGTATCGGTTTCCTGCGGACAAACGACAGTGCAAATAAATTTGATCCCGATAATAGTATGATCAAACAGGCAATTCACACTCTGGTGAAGCGTTGTCAACAAGCAGACTGTGGGCATGCCGGGGAGACACAAGCCCATCTGAAATCCCTGAGTAATGTCTGGGCGGAATATATACAAGAGTGCAGACACAATGAAAGAAAGCTGGTCTATCAACAAGCAAGTAACGACAGGGCCAGTGATCCTCTTCTTCACACACATCAGGATAGTATTCAGGGTCCCTGGGAAGAAACCTTACATTCCATGCGCAACGTGGAAGACACCGGATTGATGCGGGTTACAGGACTGTTCGATCCACCGGAAGGTGAGCATGATGGATGAGTTTTTTCCTGTTCGGCTTTCTCATCTACTCCGGTTTTGTGCACCGGGTTCTATTGTTCGCAGTGCCGACGGCCTATTGGTTCCGATGGATACACGGTACTGGGTAAACGAATACGGCAGACCGGGAGGAAAACTTATTCAACGTGTCAATCGATTACGCTCGGCGTTGGGTATTGAGCAGGAGTTACGCTTTCCACCAGTAGCCGCAATAAAAATGAATCGGTTGGGACTGCCGGGGGAAAACACCCTGCCTGCTGTTCGTTTTCCAGGTTGGATGAGATGTAGCAACTGCGGCCGGCTCTATCGCTTTCCGTGGATAGATCAAAAAGAAGGCGTCTTGCGGTGCACAAATAAGAAGTGTGAAAAATTTGGCAGATTGGTTCAGGTTCCTTGGGTTCTGGCACACGAAAAAGGTTATCTCGACGATGTTCCGTGGCACTGGCTTGCACATCGCCACCCAAAAGGCAGAGACCAACAACAGTGCCGGGACTATAAACATCTCTACCTCAAAATGGATAAGGATTCATGGAAAGTTTATTGCACTTCCTGCAAGGCGCAAGAAAATATTTTTCGTAACGCCATTCTTGCCAAAAGGTTTTTTAGTAATTATCAAAAAATGCAACAACAGCCATGGTTGCGAGAGCCGGTTCCTCCTGACGAAATTGAAGATGTCGCCCCTGTTGCTATTGAGATCGGTGATTCACGAATCTATTCTCCAATAACCCAAAACGGCCTTGTGATACCGCCTGAATCTCGTATCGATTCTAAATCGATTGTTGCCAGGCTCGGCAGCATGCAGGATGAATTGGACGGATTACGACGTGTCCAGAAGCGGCCCTCTCTTTTGCGCAGCAGGATAAACAATCTGTCGGGGAAGCTGCGCTGTACACCCGGAGAAATTCAGCAAGCATGGGAAGTGATCGAATCAGATTATCAAGACGAGGAGGCCAACATCACTCAGGGACAGCTCTCTGAACTGGAATACGAGGCACTCATCACCATCATCCCTGATCTGAGGGAGGATGAAGATTTTGTTACTCATCACTACAGCGCAGAGTGGCGCATGCTGGAAGGTTCGCTTAATCCCTCTGCAAAGGTGCGTAAGATCATCCGTATTATCGATCAGGTTGTATCTGTGCAACGGTTACGGGAAATCATGATCTATAAAGGATTTCAGCGTCCTGTTGGTGGATATTCCGACGATTTGGTTTTTATTCCTCCTGACCTGGAGGGCAAACAGGATTGGCTGCCTGCTCTGGAACTTTTTGGTGAAGGAATATTTATTACGATCAATGAGTCGATATTACATGTTTGGGAGCAAAATAAAGCGGTAATCAAAAGAGCCGGGGTTATGCAACTCAGAAAGGACAGTTCTCATCTGCCTACTCCTCTTCCCGATCCTACCCCCCGGTTCATACTCCTGCATACTTTGGCACATCTGATAATTCGCCAAATTGAATTTGATAGTGGTTACCCTGCTGCATCACTCAAGGAGCGCCTTTATATCCAGGAACCGATAGGTGGAAATGTCGTGACCATGGCTGGAATCCTGATCTATGTCTCTGTTCCGGATAAGGCTGGTTCGCTCGGTGGCCTGGCAGAACTTGCCGAACCCAAGCGTCTTTTACCTGTATTGGAAAAAGTATTTGTCCATGCGGATTGGTGTTCTCTGGACCCGGTCTGCACCGAACACGAGGGGCAGGGGCCGGATCTACTCAATCGAGCGGCCTGTCACGCCTGTGCTCTGGTACCTGATACCTCCTGCAGCTACTCGAATGTCCTGCTTGACCGGATTTTCATTAAAGGAAGCATTGTGCATGAAGAATCATCGACAATCCCGCCGTTTCTCGATTATGTAGACAAAGTGAGTCTCTGATGTCGAATATGAGAAAGCGGCGCTATGAACTGCCGGGAATTAACGAATTGAGCAAAGAGCAGGAGGCGGTCAATTATCTAAATCGAGAGGGGAAGCATCTAATCGTAGGCGGCCCTGGTACAGGAAAGTCGGTGGTGGCATTATTGCGGACTCGGCTCCTTGCAGCGGACAAACAAGATTACCTTTTTTTAGTTTATAATGTCTTACTGGAGCAGGCGAGCAGACAACTTTGCCCGGACTTGAAAAGTGCCCGTTGGATTAGTTGGTTTAATAACATTTACAAAAATTTATTTGGAAAATTTCCACCCAACGGGTCAACAGATTGTGCAGATATTAAGTGGAATCAGGTAATAAAGCATATTCTGGATAATGATGTATTGACATTGCAGTCCAAATATCTGGTAATGGATGAAGGGCAGGATATGCCGCCTGATTTTTATGAAGCGCTTATGGCCTTGGGTGCAGAAAACATCTTTGTTGCTGCTGATCAGAATCAACAAATAACAGAATACAATGCCAACCTGAAACAGCTTCGAGAGACGCTTGATATAGATCAGGACAAGGTCATTAAATTAAAAGAAAACTTTCGCCAAAAAGATAAAGGCTATCATGCAGCGCTGTTGGCAGATGCGTTTTATCCTGATGATCCCGGTACTACTCGACCGGAACTGCCTCAAAAAACTTCAACAGAAACTCCTCTGTTATATACATATCCACACGAGAAATTTGAGGTCCTTATTGAACGAATTATAAAAATTGTAGAAAGGAATCCTAAAGAACTGATAGGTATAATTGTACCAAAGGATAATACCAGAAAAAAATATTTCAATGGGTTGAACAAGGCTATGGATCGGCTTCAAAATGTTGTCGGCGATATAAATATCTCAACCTACTATTCTGGAATAGACCCTCGCGAACAAAAGAAAATCAGGTTTGACCAGGGCGGTATCATGGTCATCAACTATAAGAGTTGTAAAGGCTTGGAGTTCGATACGGTGTTTATTGCTGATATTAATGATTTTCATTTCGATCAAGGGTCAGATGCAACCAAACGTATATTCTATGTCATGGTGGCAAGGGCGCGAGAGCGGGTTTTCTTATTATACGAAGCCAAGAAATATTGTCCTGTAAAGAAAATTTTACCAAACGACAAAACAATCTTGCAAAGGAAATAAATATGACCGGCAAAACAATCCCGGGGGTTCTTTCCGGCAACAAAGAACAAGCATCTATAAAAAGCGAGCATACCAACTATACATCGTCTGTTGATTGGCTTTACATTACCAATCAGATGAACCTGATGATGATACTGGCAGCAGGTCTCTTTATGCCGCGGCAGGGATTCGGTGATAAATATTATCGTGACCTGTTGCAGTTTTTTCCAGGCTGGATCCCGCTGTTTCCCGAATCTGTACAACAAAATCTGATAGAACAGGTAATTTCAGAGACCCGCCATCTTAAACCAACCATTGCTCAACTGGACATCTCACAATTAAACGGTCAGGCAAAGGCGGTTAAAATATCCCTTGTGCTACGAGACATTGAACTGCCTGGTGGACTGGATGAAAACGATGTCATGATTTTGGTCCCTGCACCACTTCCAACATCATTGATACAGAAAATATACTTTCCATCTTCTGAGGAAAAAAAGAGTTTTATATCACAAGCAAAATCCAA
>JAYEFH010000052.1:0-4769 GCA_034658555.1 Thermodesulfobacteriota bacterium
GAATTCTATCTGATTTAAATTGGGGGCCAGCCCCCAAGCCCCCGGGATTTAACGCCTTATGGACCAAAGCATGAATTTAAAAGAAGGGCAGTGAATTACACTGCCCCCATGCTTCGGTCATCAATTCTGGCGCTCGGGTTGCTTCCCAGCATTGCCCTATCCTCCGAATTGACGCAAATAGGATACCGGGGATTTGTTAAAGAAACAAGAAAGGAGAAACATTCTAGCGATGTATTTTTTGGATTCAACAGGTCTATTTTTTTTGAAAAATGTAACTAAAAAAACTAAAAATCGGTCTTGACATGGGGTCCACTTTAAGTATCATCCGGTATGGTTGGGCCGCTCACTTTTTTTTTCGTCTGGCGGGTGCTCAACAATGCAATCAAGATGGGATTGAGGCGTCTCTATTTTCTTGCGCGTGATGGTCTTATCTTGAAAAAGGTTGCAGAATTACTTGTGAACAAATGGGGGTTGGATATTGAGCTCAGGTACCTTTGTTGCTCCAGAGAATCATTACTCCTGCCGTCTCTGGATCATGTCAACGAATTTGAGTTAACATGGATCACATGGGGTTATCTGAGTTCTATTTCCATTGAAGAAATATGCAGGCGTGTCAGAATTGAACTCAACGATTTAGCAAAGCACATTCCAGAGTATCATCTTTCACATATCATCAGCAATCCATCCTCTCCCTTGACGTTGGAAGACCTTAATACTTTACGAAAGGTTCTGGCAGATTCAGCTATTGAAAAAATAATCAAAGAAAAGAATTCTGACATTTATGAGGCAGCTATTGGCTATCTAGAACAGGAAGGTCTTTTTAACGGCTCACCCTTCGGATTAGTGGACACGGGCTGGCGAGGATCATCACAGTATGCCATAAGTTCTCTTCTGGATAAGGCAAAGAGTCGACCCGGCAATGGAGTGGTTGGTTTTTATTTGGGAATTAACAATGACAAATGGGTCTATAAGAATGACCGCCTTTTTCCGTTTATGTTTGACTGGTCAAAACAAAACAGGGATTATAGGTTGTATAATTTTCTGTGCTTTGAGCTACTGTTTGCCGCGGCCCACGGCAGGACCCTGAGATACGAGAACAGAAACGGTAATTTCAGGCCTGTGCTTGAGACCTCAGCTTCCGGCGATCTCTCTCCTATGATAAAACTTCATCATGAAAGCGCCATCCAGTTTGCCGATTATGCGTCAAGGCTTGTTTCCCTGTCAGATTACCACAAATCCTTTCCCGTATTATGTAACTTACTTGCCAGAAAACTAATTAGCAGCCCTACATCAGATGAGGCCGGCGTTTATGGAAAATTCAAGACCGGAAGCGAGATCACGGAACGAGACATGCAATGCATTGCCCCTGAGATGTCATATATTGACCTACTCATGATCGCTACAGGCCGAAAAAAAATCAAAGGATTCTGGCCACAAGGCAGCATGGCCCGTTCCAATCTCATAACAGCCCAGTTCTTATATCGAATATTTCTTGACATGAAACTCTTGGACTGGTTCAGAAAGTGCTTTTTAAAATATTGACATATTCATGCACAACAGACGATGTTTACTTATGCCGCACGAATACAAATGAAGATAGCCGACAAGAATAAAGTCACTATTTACGAGCCAAACCACATTCTCAAGTTAGGTCTGCGTGTCTGGCCTGAAATGGTGGGTGAACTCATACAATATCGGGGACTGATTTGGCGGCTTATCCTACGTGATATTTCGGCCAGGTACAAACAGTCAATCCTAGGAATATTCTGGTCTTTCCTTACCCCTTTAATCATGACCTTACTTTTTGTTTGGGTTAAAGACCGGAAAATTCTACAAATTACAGAGACAGATATGCCTTATGCCGTATTTGTCTTCTATGGCCAAATGATCTGGCTCATCTTTGCCCGGGGCCTCACTCTCTCGGCGCAATCCTTGACCGCAGTCGGCCCAATGTTGAGGAAAATCAATTTTCCCAAAGAAATTCTGGTGATTTCCGCAATTGGCCAAACTATTTTTGAATTCTTGCTACGTCTGCCTCTGCTGGCAGCCTTTTTTATCTGGACAGGTTTCCACCCGAACCCGGCTATCATTTTCTTGCCTCTCATCATTGCACCTCTTGTCTTGCTCTGTACCGGGCTTGGCTTTTTAGCCGCCCTTTCAAATTCCTTCCTGAGGGACATCGGCAACCTGCTCACCATTGTCATAAATTTGGGAATATTTGCCACTCCCATCATCTATCCACCGCCGACCACCTGGCCCATGTCCTTTCTTGTGAACTACGTTAACCCAGTGAGCGGATTCGTTACTGCTGCTCGCGATCTTGCCTTGACCGGACGGATAACGGATCCGGCAAGCCTATCTTCCGCTACCATTATTGCCTTTCTATTATTTTTTTTCGGATGGCGGCTTTTCCATATCCTGGAACCAAAAATAGCGGAAAGGATTTAACCGTCATGTCCGACACTTTGATCAAAGCGGAAAAGATTTCCAAAAAATTCTGCAAGGACCTCAAAAAATCCATTTATTACGGCGTTCAAGATATTTTCACAGGTGTAACTGGTGTGCAATCCAGAACCGAACGGTTACGCCCCAGTGAATTCTGGGCCCTTAACGATATTTCTTTTGAACTCAAACGGGGAGAATGCCTTGGTGTGATCGGCTCGAATGGTTCCGGTAAGACAACCTTATTAAAGATATTAAATGGCATTATTGCACTCGATAAAGGACGCGTAGAAATCCGAGGCAGAGTCGGGGCGCTTGTCGAAGTCGGAGCAGGCTTCCACCCCATGCTCACCGGTTTGGAAAATATTTATGTTAACGGTGCTATCCTTGGTTTGGGCAAAAAAGAAATTGACCGGAAACTTGATGCGATTATCGCCTTTTCCGAACTTGAAAATTTTATCAATATGCCAGTGAAACATTACAGTTCAGGTATGTATGTGCGGCTAGGTTTCGCGATTGCCTCTCAAATGCAACCTGATATTTTACTTATTGATGAAGTGCTGGCAGTTGGCGACGTCGGATTTAGGATCAAATGTTATAATGTCATAAGCACGTTCCTCAGCAATTCAGCCGTTGTTTTCGTGTCCCACTCAATGCCGGAGATAGCAAGATTGTGTACGGATCTTATGTTTCTGAGAAAAGGAAGGTGTCACTATATCGGGGATAACATTTCTAAAGGTATAGATCTGTATTATAGTTTTTATGAAAGACCTGAAGGGACAACGATAAATAGTGAATATGGCGAATTTTTAAAAATAGTGGTCAATAATCAAGAAAGAAACAATATCCCGTCCTTATCATTCAATGACGATCTGACTATACATATAACAGCACGAGTGAACCCTGAAATCATAAACCCGATTTTCCACGTCGCCATCCTCAACCAAGCCCTGCTAAATATTTGTCATTGCGCATCCGATTATACTAACGTGGCCATAAAATTCAAAAACGGAATAATCAATCTGAAAGTAACCATCATGTCTCTAACTGTCAGACCTGGAATATACTATCTCGACTTTGCGATAACCGACCACTCAAATGTAAAAATTATCGCAAGAACTCACCTCTGCCACCAAATTCAGGTAACCGGCACTTTCCCCGGCTACGGTGCCACCCTTGTCATGGGAGAGTGGGAAGTAATCCAATAACAAAGTCTAGACCAGCAAAACGATGAATAACTACTGCATTATCTCGCATAAACACCAATTCATTTATATACCCATTCCCAAGATAGCTTGTACATCAGTCCTAAATCGTGTTGCCGAAATCATCCACGGACGACCGACCAAACTTTACAAGATAACCAGTCATCGTGACGTCCACCTAAACAGAAAAAACATATTTAACAGTAAATACTCCGAGTTACATCCCGATACAGCGAAGGCGGTAAAGAAGTATAAGAATTACTTCAAATTCACCTTTACCAGAAATCCATTTGACCGGATACATTCCTGTTATGTCGATAAGCTGAGCATCGACTCATACGGATTTGATAACAACCTTATCAAACGCTATGCGCAAATGCACCGGGGCATGAGTTTTGTGGAATTCCTCAAAACCATAGCAGGAATTGACGTAGAAGAAATGGATGAGCACTTCAGGCCCCAATGCACATTTTTCCCGGTAAATTATATTGATTTTACAGGTAAGCTGGAAAATATCATTGATGACTGGCAACAAATTGAAAAAATAATAAGAATCGACCATCAACCACTTCCAGTCTATAATAAATCCCAGGAAATTGATTACTATGACGATGAAGCAGAACAGCTTGTTGTAAGCATATACAACAAAGATTTTAAAACGTTCGGCTATCCCAAAAATCGACCGAAAAAGCAGATAACAGAAAAAAAACTGCCGCTTATCATTTCTCCGGCAAGCTCCACTAAAATCTATCCGTTTAAAGACGTCTTCCTGGAGGCGGGAGACCATACATTCCTGGCCACTACCACAGGCGAGAACCCAATCATCATTATCCCCTATTTCTCTATTCGAAAAGGGAAAGGGATTTTATTCCAGATAGATATTATTTCCCCAATCAATACAACACTTACCCTCTATTACACGACTTGGGACGCCATTGACTCGCCGTACAGCAGGCACAGAAAAGCCAATGTACGAGCCGGCGAAAATCACATTATGATTACAATCAACGAGCAAGCCATTGCCGGCCGTTTGCGCTTTACTCCGGCTTCCCAGCCAGCATCATTTGAAATCAACAAAATAGAGATTTCCGAGCACACCCTGCCATGGTTGGAAGACAAGAA
>JAYEFH010000053.1:0-4756 GCA_034658555.1 Thermodesulfobacteriota bacterium
ACACTAAGTACGCCTCATTCCTCAGAAATCTCGCGCCTTGCATCTGGGGCATTTTGAGCGGAATCATGTTTCATGACGTTTTGCGGTATAATCATCTTATATGAAAAATCCGATCTGTGAATTCAAGGCCGTCAGCAAGGACTATTCCGTACGGCATAGCTTTTTTGCATCAGGTTCATATATGATTAAGGCTTTGGACAGTGTTAATCTATCTGTTAAAGAAGGTGAGATCTTGGGACTTGTGGGAGAAAGCGGCTGTGGTAAATCCACACTGGCTAAAATAGCTTTGGGCCTTGAATCTCCTACGAGCGGGCAGGTTTTCTTTTCCGGATATGACATTGCTGATTTTGATAAAACCAGGCTGCACAATTTCCGGCGTCACGCACAGATGGTTTTCCAGGACCCCTTTTCCTCCTTAAATCCCAAAAAGACGGTCTTTAAGATCCTGAGCGAACCTTTAAAAATACACAGGCTGTGCCACAAAAACCATTATAAAGAGCGTGTGTCAGAACTGCTGAAAGAAGTCGGCCTGGACGAACAGATCATGAGCCGCTATCCACATGAGTTCAGTGGAGGCCAGCGTCAGCGTATCGGTTTGGCCCGGGCCCTTGCCACAACTCCAAAGATGATAGTTGCCGATGAGCCTACATCCGCTCTTGATGTCTCTATTCAGGCCCAGATTATAAATCTGCTCCTTGACCTCCAGGAAAGACATAAAATCTCTTTCCTGTTTATCTCACATGACCTTCCGGTGATACAGTTTGTAAGCCATCGTGTAGCTGTTATGTATAAAGGTCAGCTTATGGAATTGATGCCCAAAAATGCATTTCTTCAATCACCAAATCACCAAATCACCAAATCACCAAATCCGCACCATCCATATACATCGCTTCTTCTGAGTGCTGTTCCTGTGCCGGACCCAAAGATGGGCGTGGAGGCAAAAAAGGGAGAGTATGGATTAATATATAATTATAAAAAAGATAGATACCAAAAGGGATGCGCCTTTTTCCCCCGGTGCAGTCTGACTACGGACAAATGCAGCGCAGAACGTCCTTTCTGGACGGAAGTTGCTAAAGATCATTTTATAGCATGTCACCTTATGACCTGAATTGAGCGATTAGCGATTAGGTAAAAATTTTGTATAAAAACGGACTGTTAAGCTAATGACTAACCGCTCAATTCAGATATAAATAAAAAGGGAGTAACCAAGTCAAAATGGACATAGAAGATACTATTACAAATCTGCTTGAGATAGATGATGACCAGGAGTCTATAGAAATACCTGAAGAGCTCCCTCTGATGCCGGTAAGGGACGTGATAGTCTTTCCTTCAATGATTATTCCCCTTTTCATTGGGAGAGAAACCTCTGTGGCCGCAATAAACGAGGCCCTAGCCTCTGACAGGATGGTTTTTCTGGTTACACAGAAGGACGCCTCAGAAGAAAATCCATCCAAGGATGGATTATATAAGACCGGCGTTGTTGCCATGATAATGAGGACCCTTCATCTTCCTGACGGGCGTCTCAAAGTCCTTGGCCAGGCCCTTGTAAAAGGGACTATTCAGGAATTCCTGCAGGACAAACCTTGCTTTAAAGTCCGCGTAGAGACTGTCAAGGAAGAAGAGCCCGCCGAGATATCCGTAGAGGTAGAGGCCCTTATTCGAAATGTAAGAGATCAGGCAGAAAAACAGTTTAATCTTAAAGGTGTCTTTACTCCTGAGATGGGAGCTATTTTAAATAGTGTTGAGGAACCAGGCAGGCTGGCGGATATCGTGGCATCTAATCTTAACTTAAAATCCGCTGAGGCGCAGCGTTTGCTCGAAATGACAGATCCTTTGGCGCGTTTAAAGGAAGTAAATAACTTGCTCACAAGGGAACTTGAGGTCTCTACTGTGCAGGCCAAAATCCAGTCCGAGGCCAAGGAGGAAATGACCAAGACCCAGAGAGAATATTTTCTCCGTGAGCAGTTGATGGCCATAAGACGTGAGTTAGGCGAAATTGACGAAAAATCTCAAGAATTAGCTGAGCTGAGGAAAAAGGTCCGCAAGGCCAAGATGCCCAAGGAGGCTGAGAAGGAAACCCTTAAACAAATCCAGAAACTTGAGTCAATGCACCCTGAAGCCTCTGAGGCGTCTATGGTCAGGACATACATTGACTGGCTGGTTGATGTCCCATGGTCAAAGAGCACAAAGGACAAACTGGACGTGCGCAGAGCACAGAAGATTCTGGATGAAGATCACTATGACCTGGAAAAGGTTAAGGAGCGCATAGTTGAATATATCGCTGTTCGGAAACTTAACCCTTCTGCAAAGGGGCCGATTTTGTGCTTTATAGGTCCACCGGGGGTTGGCAAAACATCTCTGGGCCGTTCTGTAGCCCGAACCATTGGGAAAAAATTTATCAGGATATCTCTGGGTGGTGTCAGGGATGAGGCGGAGATTCGGGGTCACCGCAGGACATATATCGGCGCCCTGCCGGGAAGAATCATCCAGGGACTTAAAAGGGCCGGGAGTAACAATCCCGTATTCATGATGGATGAGGTGGACAAAATCGGGGCTGATTTTCGAGGGGACCCGGCTGCCGCCCTTCTTGAAGTCCTTGACCCTGAGCAGAACAATACATTCACTGATCATTACCTGGATCTGCCCTTTGATCTTTCAAAAGTAATGTTTATCCTTACTGCCAATGCATCTGATACTATTCCTTCCGCCCTTTTTGATCGACTGGAGGTGATCCAGTTGTCCGGCTATACCGGCGAAGAGAAAAAGGCCATTGCAAAGAAATACCTGATACCCAGACAGCTCAAGGAACACGGGCTTTCGGAAAAAGTTCTGAAGATCTCAGATGCCTCGCTTGTAAGGATAATTTCAGATTATACCCAGGAGGCAGGACTCCGGGAATTGGAGAGGCAGATCGGCGCAATTTGCAGAAAGACGGCAAGACGGATTGCCGAGGGAGAGAAGGGGATTTTTAAAATCACCGGTGCCAATATTAAACACTGCCTTGGTATCCCGAAGTATGAGGCGGATATGGAACAGGAAGAGAGCCAGGTAGGGGTTGTAACAGGGCTTGCATGGACTCCTTTTGGAGGAGAGATCCTTAGAGTCGAAGCCAGCATCATGAAGGGAAGCGGGAAACTCACTCTGACGGGACTTATGGGCGAGGTCATGAAGGAGTCGGCCCAGGCTGCCTTAAGTTACGCAAGGTCCAGGGCGGAAGAGCTTGGTATTGACCCGGATGTCTTTGAGGAAAAGGACATACACATCCATGTGCCGGCCGGGGCCATACCCAAGGACGGCCCTTCCGCGGGTATAACTCTTACCACAGCTCTTGTCTCTGCCCTGGTGCATAAGCCGGTCAACAAGGATGTGGTCATGACAGGGGAGATAACCTTGCGTGGCCGGATTCTTTCTATCGGAGGGCTTAAGGAAAAGGCCCTGGCAGCATTGAGGGCCGGCATCTACACTGTTATAATTCCCGAGCAAAACCTGATAGACCTGGAAGAGATACCGGCAAATATCCGCAGACAGCTCGATTTTAAGCCGGTTCGTCATATGGACGAGGTGCTGGATATTGCCGTTGGTCCCCGGCCCTGGATAGATGAGGAAGGACATGATTCGCAGTAACCGTTCACACTCCCTGGCAGCCGACAGGCTTTTGCAGGGTTTCAACCGCGGACAAGGTTGCACCAAAAGGCATATTCTCAAAGGCTGTTGGCTGTCAGGGGGAGTAAAAACCGTTTAGCTTATATATTGTGGCCTTGATCATCATTTCGTCTACTCGAGCTTTTTCATCACAACGAAGCCTCAAAAAAGTCAAAAAATCAAGTGGTTAGATGTTAAACAATTTTTTAATAGAACTTAGTTGCCGAAACGATGATCAAGGCCTATATTGTTAACTGGAGATAAATCTATGTCCCTATTCAAAACGGATTTCCCCGGCCTTCATTTTTTGCACAGGGGAAAGGTGAGAGACATCTACAAAGTGGGAAGATACCTGCTGATTGTAGCAACGGATCGTCTTTCTGCCTTTGATGTTGTTCTTCCCACGCCTATACCGGGAAAGGGGCGCATCCTTACTCAGATGTCTTTGTTCTGGTTTGAGAAATTGAAAGATCTGGTGCCAATTCATCTGGTTCAGGCAGATGTAACTCAGTTTCCTGAAGAGTTGAAACCATTTTCAAAGTCCCTTGAGGGCCGCAGCATGTTGGTCAAAGAGGCAAAGCCTTTGCCTGTGGAGTGTATAGTCAGGGGATATATTGCTGGTTCCGGCTGGAAAGACTATCTCCGGACAGGTTCTGTATGTGGTATCAAGCTACCTAAAGGGATGCTTGAGTCGCAGCAGCTTCCGGATGCCATATTCACGCCTTCCACCAAAGCTGATGTTGGTTCTCACGACGAAAACATAAGCTTTGAACAGGTTCGGAAGCTGCTTGGCAAAGATGTTGCCGAAAAGGCCAGGGATATCAGCATCAGGCTTTACAAAACAGCGGCAGATTATGCGAGAGAGAGAGGAGTGATAATTGCTGATACCAAGTTTGAGCTCGGCATATCCGGCGGAGAACTTATACTGATTGACGAGGTCTTGACCCCTGATTCTTCCAGATTCTGGCCTGCTGAGGACTATAGTCCGGGCAGATCACAGCCGAGTTTTGACAAGCAATTTGTGAGAGACTATCTGGAGGCCATTTCATGGGATAAAAAGCCGCCAGGACCTAAGCTCCCTGCAGATATTGCAGAAAAGACCCGTCAGCGATAT
>JAYEFH010000054.1:0-4695 GCA_034658555.1 Thermodesulfobacteriota bacterium
GGACCATCTGAAAAGCAGTTACCGGGTCAACCGCTTCGTTGAAAACAGGCTCAAGTTGTTCTATTATTTCTCCTTTTCGATTTCTAACTTCTTGAATAAATTGAGGTTTAACATTTTTACCCAGATTGGGGAAAGTGCTGTAAGCTCTTACCATCTCGATTGGAGTAACTTCAGAAGAACCCAGAGAAATAGACAGATTATTTGCCAGGGGTGTCTCTATTCCCATACGCCTCGCCATATCATGAATGGGGGTCAAGCCAATTGCCCTTGCGATTTTTACTGAAATGACATTACGGGAATGCGTGAGGGCCGTCCTTATGGTAATCGGGCCCATATAGGTCTTATCGAAGTTCTCAGGTTCCCACATGGTTTGAGAATCCGCTCCCGGCAATGAAATCGGTTCATCCACAACGATTGTATTAGGGGCTACAAGTCCTTTGGATAGGGCTGTTGAATAGATTATTGCCTTAAAGGCGGATCCGGGCTGCATTCTTCCCTGGGTTGCCAGGTTAAATTGAGATTTTTTGAAGTCCTTGCCTCCCCAAAGGGCCTGAACAGCACCGGTTTTTGCCTCGATTGCCACAAGGGCTGCCTGAACAGACCGGTTCAGTTCGGTATCCTTAGTATGCCTCTTGCTCAAGTTATCCAGACCCTGAAGCACTGCTTCATCGGCTTTGATCTGCCAGTCCCTTTTGAGGGTGGTTGTTACGGTAAGACCGTCTGTCAGAAGTCTTTTCTTGCCATACCTTGCTTCAAGTTCCCTTCTAACTTCCGAAAGGAAATAATCTGTACCGGGCGGAGGATCCAAGGTCTCTCTTTTCAGGCGAATAGGGGTCTTTTTTGTCTCTTCCGCCTCCTCTGGAGTAATATAGCCTTCCTCTACCATTCGTCTCAGCACATAATCCTGACGCCTCTTGGCACGGTCCAGATATTTTGTCGGGTCGTACCGGCTCGGGGCCTTGGGCAGGCCGGCAAAGAGTGCGCATTCAGCGAGATCCAGGTCATCTACATGTTTTGCGAAGTAGGTCCTGGCGGCACTTTCAACGCCATAGGATCCTTGCCCAAGATATATCTGATTCAAATATATGGTCAGGATCTCGTCTTTTGTGAGTGCTGCATCAATTTGCCAGGCCAGGATGGCTTCTTTAACCTTGCGCAACCAACTTTTTTCCCGGGTAAGGAGTAAGGATCTTGTTACCTGTTGGGTAATGGTACTCGCCCCCTGGACTATTCCACCCGCCTCCATATTTTTCAGTATGGCCCGAGTGACCCCCATGAAATCAATGCCGGGATGTTCGTAAAACCGGGCATCTTCAGCTGCCAGGAATGCCTGTACCAGCCTGTCCGGCATTCGGGAAATCGGGACAGGCCATCTTTTTTCCTTATACCAGTATGCGATGGGACGATGGGACGAGTCGAGCACTTCAGTAACCATGGGAGGATTATAAGATTTAAGACTTGAGATTTCAGGGAGACCCAAAAGCATATACCCTATTATGAGACTACCAATTGCTAGGGACACCACAAGGGCTGATCCAAGTGTGATTCCCAGCAGAGGACGATAGCCCCATACAAGTAGTTTTCTGGATTTCTTTCTGCGAGTTTTAGCCATAAAATAGTCGGCATTCTTCATGACGAGTCAAAAGTGGTTTACATTTTGTTGATATTGTATTTTGGCAGTGAAATTAGAAATTAGGGGAAATATTAAAGATGTAGATGTGTTACCTAATTTCAAATTTCGACATCGGCACTCAATTTAACAATACATGCTTTTTCGAAAAAAGTGTAAACTGATGAATGAAGGATACCAAATAGTCATATATAAACATAGTGTTACATTGAGGCAACCACAGAACAGGAAGCGCCATACCAAACCCAAAGTCCTTGAAGGCTTTTAAGCTCTGTGTTAAACAGGATGTTAATTAATCGGGGCGTAGCGCAGCCTGGCAGCGCATCTGCTTTGGGAGCAGAGGGTCGGAGGTTCAAATCCTCTCGCCCCGACCATTTCCTTTTTTCTTTTGAAAGCATTCACGTCCGGCTTAATTTCCTTTTTTGTAACCATTGAACCTTCACAGAAAGGTAACCCTGCACAATGAACAATGAAACTTATCAGTGCAGTAAATGTGGAATATGGGCGGATAAACATAAACTGTGCATTGTTGATGATACCTATTTCTGCACAAGATGTATGTATGGAGATATTGAACCGGTTGAAATTTATCCGATTGGCATTGTAAAAAACAATTTAAACAAGAATCCTGCGGGGTTCGGTGTGGTTGGAGACGACAAGATATCCAAAATTATACTTTTCTCTTTTCAGAAAATTTTTATGTATAAACTTGAGGATGAGAAATATATTACCATTGTCTATTATCTCCACAAGGCAGGACCAGTCAAATCGGTATTTAATAGGGGGCTTGATGGAAAATCGGTTGGAGTTTTTGCTTCTCGCACCCCTAACAGGCTTTCCAAAATAGCAATTCAAGATGTCACATTAGTAAAAATAGAAGAAACAACACTCTATATCGAAGGTCTTGATGCTGTTAATGGAAGTCCTGTACTTGACATCAAATTGAAAATAGGTGACATAAGAAAAAAGTAACCGTTCACGGGATTACAACGCCCGTTTTACCGCAACCCTCCGAACTGTCTTGGTAGTCAGGAGGAGGATGGTTCACAAACTCCTAGAGACTATCCATCTGCGACCCCGTCCTTTTGGGCCCGTATCCAGCATGATCTCCATGGACAGGGCCTCTCCCATGCAGTCATCCACATAAGCCGATTATCGACAACAACAAAGTAAATCCGCTTCTGATAACCCTAATGCTGCCATATACTGTCGCTGTGTATCAGTAAGTGCTTCGGCCAGCCTGCATAAGTTTGCGATTCTGACGATCTGGATTCCCAGGAATAAAGAGCCTTCAGTGCTGCGTTACAAAACTCGCCTGCGCTTATATGAAATATCCAGATGTAATATTGTTGCAAGTCGGGAGATAAATTGACATAAAATCGCTTTTTGTGAAAAAACTATGGGAATAATTGCAACCTGATTTTCTTTTATGATTAAAAGTCAAAAACTTGACACATCAACAAACAATAGTGTCAAATCAACATATATTTTTATGTTGAAATCCAGCCAACAAACGTTAACTACTTGTAAATACTGATTAATACCAGCAAATCCTCTTCTAGCATGTTTTTTGCTTAATTTTATCATCTCATTGTATTGATTCTTTAAGAACTTAGCGCCCTTCAGGCGGACTTCTCTGACAGGATCAACAGGATTGTCAGGATAAAAAATATTAAGAAATCCTGTTGATCCTGTCAAAAAAAGGAACTTCCTATACTATGAACCTAGGGGCTTCGCCCTAATTGAAATGTTGGAATAATGGATTCTGTGAAAAGTTTCGACATCAGCACTCAATTCTATAATGCATTCTTTTGGGAAATACGTATAAACCGGCGAATGAAGGATACCAAAGTTTTTTACTTTCAATAAGTTCAGAGATCACAAGAAATGATCCTTTATGGACTTAACTACTTGAAACTACAAGTAAAAGATTTCTCATAATAAATTGTGCAATATAGAACTATAACTTATGGATTTTATAGATATTTATCTAAAATTCTGCACATTTCTTCTTGAGAAAACATAGCATTTCTTGTGATCTCTGAAGTTGTAAAATTTTTGAGACGTAGAATTGTCAGATGGGTCGTGTTGGGAATAAACACTATGAGTGGTGAAAAAAAATGATGATACAGAATATAAAAATGGATAGCGTAGAAGGGTCTATGGATGAGAATGAAGTAAAAATTTACACCCTTAGGGCCAAATTGCTCTCCCTGAATGCAGCATTTGAGTCAGCCAGGGCAGGTGAGGCGGGTGCATCATTTGCGGTTTCGGTCGGTGAGGCCGGAAGCCTGGCCATGAGAGGGGTAATGACGCAGAAAAACCAAAAAATATAAATTAATCCTGCCTGCCGTTCAGGAGGAAATGGCACTTTTTAATTGCCGGGTGCCAGACTTCATGAAAATGTTCCCAGAAAAATGTCTGTGCCAGGACAAACCTGTTATGTCTTGATCCTGCACCCTTCATTCTCTTATCCCACTTTTTCTGCAAAATTCTTAGATTTTTTTTCTGTTCTTCGTTGTCCGTGCTATTTATTACTTCGTCGATCATCCTTTTTCTTTCAAGTTCAAAGGCAAATCTGTTTTCCTTAAATAGCTTGGAGAGCCTGGCATGTCTTTCCAATGCCTCTTTTTCACGCTTTTTTCTACCTATTTCCCAGTCAAGTTTTTCCATTGTTTATCCGATATTGATTATTAATATAGTTGCTAATATACTATATTAATAAAGGAAAAATTCATTTTAATCAATATTTTTATTTCCCTTTGCCTATGAAGAAACTGTACGGTTAGCATATTGGGGGTTGATTGTCATTTTTGGCATATTCATGACTTGGGGAAACCCTTTTTCTGTCCCGGAGGGACATCTGAAAATAGCCAGGTAATTTATTGCCTGGTCGGATAAATACAAAAATGTATTCAGTCCCGTAAGGACGGCAGCCTTCAGTTCAAAATATACCATTCATCATAGTTGGCTCCACGCTTCCTCTTTCTGCCGTCCCTATCGGGACTTCTGAATTTATGACCAATTTATCCCGGCAATAAATTGCCGGGCTATTATCAAGTGTC
>JAYEFH010000055.1:0-4692 GCA_034658555.1 Thermodesulfobacteriota bacterium
AGAGGGACTAAAAAAAGGATTGATTCTGCGGCCACTAGGTGACATAATTTATCTTTTTCTTCCTCTATCGGTAACAATGGATCAGATAGAAGATATCCTGGATCGGAGTTTTGAGGTTATATCGGGATTCAAGTTGTGATGATCTTGTAAAAAATCGGATGTAGAATTTATAATACTTATAACCAACTGATATTGCAGAGAGCTGTTTTTTATTTTTGCGTATTTTGTGCCTTTTTGCGGCTATAACAAATTGTAGTTTGGAAATAATGTACAGCATTGATAAAATCAACGATTTGTTAAAGCTTCCATTGTCTGAGCTGATGACCTTGGCCAGGGATGCAAAGCTGCGGGCCAGGGGTGACAGCTTTTCTCTGTGCACCATAATGAACGTAAAGTCCGGAAGGTGCACTGAAGACTGTGCATTTTGTGCCCAGTCCTCCAGGTACGGAACAGGGAGTCCTGTTTTCTCCCTCAAATCGACTGATGAAATTCTGGAAGCGGCGGCAAAAGCCTGGGATGCAGGTGCTTCCAGATTCAGCCTTGTAACCAGCGGCCGGGGTCTTTCCATGTCTGAAGTGGATGAGCTGGCAGTAGGAATAGAGAAAATAAGGACCGATGTGGGAATAAATGTCTGCGCATCACTAGGCATTTTGGACTCTGAGGCGCTTGAAACTCTGAAGTCAGCCGGTCTCAGCCGTTATCACCACAATATTGAGACTTCAGAGGTATTTTTTCCAAAAGTAATTACCACCCATAGCTTCAAAGATCGTATCTCCACTATCCATACGGCAAAGGATGTGGGACTTGAGGTCTGCTCAGGCGGGATAATAGGCATCGGTGAGTCTGCTGAGGACAGGGTCTCAATGGCCCTCACTCTGGCCGGCCTTGGGGTGGATTCTGTCCCGATAAATATTCTGGTCCCGATTTCAGGCACCCCTTTGGCTTCACAGGCCCCACTGTCAGTGGAGGAAATACTGCGGACTATAGCGATATTCAGATTGATTTTTCCTGAAAAAGCAGTACGTATTGCAGGGGGGAGAGAATCAGCATTAAAGGATTTCCAGGGCCTTGCTTTTTGGGCGGGAGCGGATGCAATGCTGATAGGCGGATATCTTACAGTAGCCGGCAGGGCCCTGGATGTTGATCTCAGGCTGGTCAGAGAGGTGAAGAAGCTGTGGGAAAGGGTCCGGCAGGAAGAGTTGTGCTCAAGACCGCGGTTGGAGGGGCAAGACTGGTAGGGTCCCTGAGCGGCGGGCCGTTGCCCTGGATATGCTGAAAGTCGAGAATTTTCTCAATACACCCACTTGCCGTGGGTAAAACGGAAGATCTCGGTAACACGAATTGTTTTAGTCAACTTCCCGGGACTTTGAAAAGTCTTCTGTCGGGTTTCACCTTTTTTAAAAAAATGCTTTTCCGAGTAATGCAGAAGTCCAACAAAGGGGGTCTTAGCAGATCCTGTCTCTTTGATGGAAAACTTACACTCCGGCCCGTAGCACACGTATCGACCAACAAAGCCTTGATCACGTGGCATAATATCAATGCCCAGAATGTTCATTTTGCCTATTCTGTCTAATTTGGACATCCAAACATTGACGAATTGCTCAAAACTTTTCCGGGCCGCTGGTTTCCTAGGATCCGCTACGGCGATAGAAGGCCCTGACACTGTCAGGGCCAGTACCACCGAAAGCAAAATAAGGTAAAGTGGATGTCGATTTTTCACTGGTATAAACACCTAGTCCAGTATCTTGAATACCACGCGCCGGTTCATGCTTTGGCCTTCCTGAGTATGATTGTCAGCTATCGGGTCGGCCTCGCCGTAACCTACAGTCTCCAGACTGTTTTGAGAGATTCCCTTCTCGACCAGATAATTACATACGGAGGTTGCTCTGCGCTCAGACAGACCCATGTTATATTTCTCCGTCCCTGTCCAATCCGTATGCCCCTCAATAATTACTTTTGTATCGGGATGTTTCTTTAATATCCCAACTGCTTCATCAAGGACCGGCACAAATTCAGGCTTGATATCCGACTTGTCAAAGTCGAAGTTGATTCCACGTAAAACTATCTTTTCAGGAACCTCGGGCACTACAACTTCTTCTTTAACCTCTTCTACAACAGCGGGTTCGGGTTCCGGCTCAGGTACTGGTTCCGGCATAGGCTCAACCACAGGCTCCGGGGGAACCACGACATCCTCTTTAGCCAATATCGCACCGATTGTTCCGCCTACAAGACCGCAGGCAAGGGCCCCTGTTAACGCGGCTTTGTCAGGGTTGCTGTCGTTCTGGTGTCCCACGTAAGCTGCGGTTCCTCCGCAAATTGCAGCTCCTATGGCAGCTCCCTTCACGAATCCTTTTTGGCGCGCTGTCATGCTTGCGCACCCGGAAACGAGCGATACCACACACAATAAAATCAGACCAATTCGCAATAACTTGACCATACTGCCTCCTCTCTTAATGAATATTTTAGACTTTCATGCTTGGTTGTGCCTACATACGGGCATAAGGGTTAGATGGTGAACAAATAAACTGAATTTATTTTAGATATATTATACATCATATGTCAATACCTAGTGTCTGAACGAAAAAGCCGTTCAACACAATGTTGAATGCTAAATGTTGAATTTGAACTTAGCGCCCTTCGGGCGGACTTCTCTGACAGGATCTACAGGATTTCTTAATATTTTTTATTTTTTTATTCGATGTTGGACGTTCGATGTTCGATGTTGGACGTTCATCTTTTTTTGTACCTTCGTGCTTTCGTGATTGATTTTGCCTAATTTTCCTCAAGTTTTCGGCATTTGTGCCGCTATAAATTATGAAAAGCAAAAATGACCAATGACCAATACAGAGCCGCAAAGGGGGATAAAATAAATAACCGGTCCAAAAAATCAGATGACTTAAAATAAAGGGCAAGAATGCCCGAGACAAAACCGAATTTCAAGGAGAATCAATACCATGGCAATGGGAATCAACACCAATATCATGTCCTTAAACGCTCAGAGAAACCTGGGAAAAACACAGAGTATGTTAGACAAGTCCCTAACAAGGCTGTCATCCGGCCTGCGCATCAACAGCGCAAAGGACGACGCTGCGGGTCTGGCTATCGCTACCAGAATGGGCGCGCAGGTTCGCGGCCTGAATCAGGCAGCCAGGAATGCAAATGACGGTATTTCCCTGGCCCAGACAGCTGAGGGTGCTCTCCAGGAGACCGGCAATATCCTGCAGCGTATTCGCGAATTGGCCGTTCAGTCTGCCAATGACACCAATACAACTTCAGACCGCGCTTCACTGAATGCTGAGGTAACACAGCTTAAGGCAGAACTTGATCGTATTGCCAAAACCACAGCCTTCAATGGTAAAAACGTAATTGACGGGACCCTGTCCAACGCCACTTTTCAAATCGGTGCCAATGCCGGCGAAGGTCAGTCCATAAGCTTTAGTATTTCCAGTGCGCGGGCGGTTGACCTTGGAACCGCAGCAGCAGCTGTGCTGACCGGTACTGCCGGCGTTGCTGCCACGGCAACAATGAACACTGATCTTGTTGTTGAAGCCGATACCGCTGGTTCTGCTGGTAATGGAATAACTGTCGGTTTGTTTTCTGATTCGCATGCAGATGTAACTGAAACAAGTATCGTTACATTCGCAGACATGGCGGCAAACGCTGATGATACGGAATTTGTGAACGGCGTCACGGCTACGACAGATGGCGCTAGTATAGTAACGGATCAGGAACTAGCCGACGGTTTTCTTGCCTATATTGCTGACAGCGCCAATAATAGTGTAACCGTCATTGCAGGTGCGAAAGTTACTTTTACAGGTACAAACGACAATACACTTTTTACATCCGCAGCTGCTTTAGATGGAGTTGACCTGACGTATACCAGTGCAACAGCCAATCAAAATGTAACCGATATTGTTGTTGGTGGAACTGGGACTCCAGCCACTGCGGCAACCACCCCAGGTGATACCGCAATTGCGACATCTGCTACTGTTACAGGTAATGCAATTAGGGTGGACGCCAGTGCTGCCACCATAGCTGGTTGGACCACCACCGATGTTGCCGCGCTGATTAATGGTCTGACAACTAATGCTGGTACGGTAACCGCTACTGGTGGTGCTACATCTGCTGCAGCATTCAATAATACAAATCTTGCTGGTGGTATTAACGAGAGCGCTGATTATGATGCGGGTACGGCCACGGTAGTCGTGAATGATTTGTCAGTTGCCTCACTCACGGATGCCGAAAGCGCCATTGCCAGTGTTGATCTTGCCTTGAATGATATTTCTCTCATTCGGGGTTCTCTCGGTGCGGTTCAGAACCGCTTCGAGTCCACCATTGCCAACCTGCAGAGCGTCTCCGAAAACATATCCGCCGCTCGTTCCCGTATCATGGATGCGGACTTCGCGGCAGAAACGGCCGATTTAACCAAGGCCCAGGTCCTGCAGCAGGCAGGTGTCGCCATGCTGGCCCAGGCCAATATGAGGCCTCAGGCGGTGCTTAGTCTGCTTCAGTAATGTTAGAAGCTGAAAGCAGGAAGAAGCTCAAAGCTGAAAGCAAATAGTAACATTAAACCAAAACCCCGCTTCCTGAAAATGGAGGCGGGGTTTTTTGTTGGACAGGATGAACAAGCCAAAATCTGAATTTATGATCAATTTATCCCGGCAATAAATTGCCGGGCTATTCTCAAGTGTC
>JAYEFH010000056.1:0-4653 GCA_034658555.1 Thermodesulfobacteriota bacterium
AACAAAGAGGACCGGTTTTCAATGTTGATTGATAGGCTCGAAATCACCATTATTTCGTTAACAAAGAGGACGAAAATTCTATCTTATTTTTGACCCATTTTGGTCTTGACAATGGGGAGTACTATAAGAATAAGATAAGAGGCCGTGTATGACCCGGATCAAAACCATCAGGAGTAATCGTGAAACCTCCATTTATGACCATGGGGTCACCTGTAAATGGAGGGTATTTCACCTCTGGAGTCTGACTACCTTGAACAGTAGCGGTAATAGGGGGTATGGTAAAGATAGAAAAATCCAACACAAGAGAAATGTCCTGGTTGATTCCGGGAGCGCTGGACTGGTCGAGCGCAATTTTTGCACCCTTTACGACAATAGCCCATAAGCCCACATCAGGCCACTCCACCACATCAACTACTTCGACATTGTTCCGATTATCTATACCTTTATAAGCAGGGTTGTCCGAGATATCGCATGGTGTAATAGGATCCAATCCGTCATCCGGGACTGTCCTATCATTGAGCATTCTATGATCGAGAACCCAAGGTCGAATAATCTCACCACTATTGACATTTATTAAGCACAGATCAATATCATTGACAAGTTTTATGTTATACGCTCCGGATTCGGAATTATCACCAACGTAAGGTGGATCATCCCACGCCAATGTGATCCGGAAATTTTTTGTGCCTGGTGGTACACTAAATAGGTAGGACTTTGTTTCATATTGATCTATTGTGTCCTCTACGAATTTGTCGGTATCAACGTATTCCAAAGCTTTTACTGCGTTCACTAATCCGTAGCCTGTTGCAAAATCTGGCCCGGGGCCATAAATCTCCGGCTGATGAAAGCCTTGTGATGCGAAATCAGGATTATTGCTAAGTATGAAGCCTTCTCCTGCTGTGCTGACCAAATCAGTAGCAGTATGAATCAATATGGCTTTTGCCGTAGAATTCCAGAATGGGTTATCATGAATATTTAAGCCACGGCCAAGCGGAACGAGGACTTCGTCTCTGTATTTTTGAAGCATTAACGCACAAATTCCTGCTACATGCGGGCCGCTCATCGAAGTACCGTTCCAACTGACATAGTCATTAGTTCCGTGATAACATGAAACTAGACCCATAGAATGAGGAGAGGCACTTTGAAAATCCAAACGAAGTTTTTCAATGTCATCACCGTCAACCCAGCCGCCATCAGTAATGTCCCATCGTGGATCGTCTAAAGGAATTCTTGTTTCCTGCCAATCTCCAGTTCGTTGAAAGGTAAAAGCCACTGTAGCATAAGGATCATCACGTTTATAATAACTGTCATCTGGTCTTTTCCAATATATCACGCATTTCATTGTTTCTATAGAGTAAGCAGACGACGTTTGAATTACTTTCCAGTAAAAAACGAGTTCGTCGTCGTCCTCACTTTGAAATGGAGGGGAAATCAGGTCATTGCTAGAAAAATATCCACCGTGGCTCGTTGAAAAACTCAATATACCATCATTTTGAACTAAATTATCTATTCTCCACTTCTCCGTACCCCACTCGGGATGACCGGAATCAAAATCCCACCTGTGTTTAGTCGTGCCATTATTCTCAATAGCAATGTAATCTATTTGTATGTCCCAGGATTCATGCTCGCCCAAGCCATCACCAGGGGCACAAATGTCGGGACCAATTCTGCCGTCTCTCGTTGGCCCCATACTGCTCCATTCCGCTTTTAAAGCCATATCCTTGTTAGTAGCGCCAACTTTTATGGCATTCTTTGAATTAACAAGCATAGAGTAATAGCCCCTCTGGACCCCATGTTGCGCACTCACGCCGTTGTTGGCTGCGCTCCAAATCCATATATTGTTATCGATAGGACCAGTACCCTCATGATTGCTAAGCCTTTCATCCGCAGGACTGTAATTATAGTAACCACAGCTTGATTCAATAAAGGAATGATTATTGATATCTCCTTTCTCGCCAGTAGAACTCAACAATGCCTTTGGCGCTACTCCTCTCCATTGCAGCATGCCCCCCGGAATTAATGAAGCCAAATGGCTGTTCCAACCATTTCCTGCGGCTACTCCTGCAACGTGGGTCCCATGATCTGCGGAATACCATGTTTCATCCGGGTGTGATTTTCTAAGCTGGGTACCTCCACCAGGTAACCCTTCATGGAAATCCAAATGAGAAGGGTCAATACCTTCGTTGATACAAATCCAGATTCCGTCTCCTGTATATGGAACATCTGCCAACCAGTCTGTAGTTGGTGGATGTGTAATCGTGATAAATTCCTCCTGAAGCTTATTAACTTTAGTAAGTTCTCGGGCATGGCTATGCAAAGGCAATTTTTCTTGATACTCACTCACCCTTTTGACATGATCAATTTCTGCAATCCGTAACAATTCATCCCTTGTAGAAACTATGTGGACAACCTTCTCATCTGCATCATCAAAAATGATTGTGTCAACAGAATTGCCGAGCAAATGCTCAATTTTTTCTTTTTCCATTGGCTTGTAAAAATAGATGGTAGCTTTTATTGTTTTTAAAACCGAATCAACATAAGTCAAGTTTCTATTTTCCAGTATATTCTTATCTATCTTTTCCTCAACCCATACAGGGATGAGGTTTATGAAGGTTTCTTCTTGCTTCAATAGGTCAAAAACATCTTGATAGCGGCCATTCACGTTAATCTTGTAAAGCCTACCTTCGGGGAATGTTCCTGCATAACCTATTATCTCAACGCCTAAAAAGTCTAATTTTGCTTTAATAGCATTATTAATGACATCCTTGAAAGCAATCCAATAATAATCTGTTTCTTCGCTGAACTGGGTGCTTGCTATCATCGAGCTTTCGCTCTCGGCAATGCTTTCTTTCACCTTCTCTACATTCCATTGCTGAATCGTCCTTATAGTATTACCTGTTTTGAATTGTATTTCCTGCCCGAAAGCAAAACTTGTAAGACTCACTAGTAACGATATTAAGACAATACGCTTCATTTTATCCTCCTTTGCTCCTTCGAAGTATTAGCCCAGAAATTTAAAAACTCATAATTTTGGCAAAAGAATGTCTTTTACAGCAGAACCCAATTTTTACTTTCCTATCGGCCCGAGCTGTCTGTATCCTTGATACACAGCTAAAGCACTGTTCCAGGATAAAGAGGTAAGATATCCTCTACACGCAAGGCGTTTAGGGATTTTTTACCTCCCCTCCTTCACAACCTCCGAAGGGTCAAACTCAAATTTAAAGGGCTCTGGACGGGGTGACTTCTCCCCTTCAGCTTCTTTTCCCACGCTGCTTTTGGACTTCACCAAGCCCTTTTCTTCCTCAACCATGGATACCGCCGTCCCCTTGCCCTTTAGCAAGACTATCATTTTGGTAATTTTTCCTTTTGTTTTCTCCAAATCTGCTACATAAATATAATTTGTGCTTAATTTTTTTATGGCATCTTCTATTGAGAGCTTTACAAAGTGTATGGTGATTTTCTCGTCCTCAGAGATATCAGCAACCACTTCGATCTTCATCCTACGACCTATCTCTTCTACAATCTCTTTTAATGAAGCATCATTTGCATTTAGAGAGATAAGGTCCTCCTTTATCATGAGGACAAAATCGGCTTTACTTTTTGATTTCGCTTCGGATTTTTCATCAGACTCAACTCCAAATAGAGAAGCTGGAATGATTAACAAGAGTAGCAAGAGAATACTAACCCCCAAAAGCTTTATTCCTTTCTTTGCCATGCGCATCTACCTCTCCTCACTGAAATACAAGAAGTTCTCTTTTCCTCGTGTCTCGCTTCTTCAAATATGAGCTTGTCGATTATCATTTACCTGTGTTTGTATACCCAATGCCACAGCGTACCGGCCAGACGTAAAGCCTATGGTCTCAATAGCGCAATGCACCACGTCATCGGACGTTTGCACGAAAAAGGCATAGTTGCTGTTGTCATCAAAGGTAGTACTGGACCACCATTCCTTGGTAGCTGGGATATTTACAAATGAATGTCCTGTGGGTAGTGCGGGAGCAGACTGTGATGGATCAATAAGTCTTGATAGTTTTTCAACTGTAGAGAGGCGCCATCCCGTGCGGTTACCCAGCATAATGCTGCGATAAAACCATTTTGCCGAATAAAAGCTAAATAAACAATCGGCAAACAGTTTGGGATCTATTGGGAATGGACAGTTGTTCGCCAGATTGGCATCACAGACCCATATAAGGCTGATAGGAAGCCGTTTTTGAAGGATTAGAGAAGGCTGGGACTGAAATCGAGTAATCGACACGACAACAATCTCCTCTTTTGGACCTATCCACTATAAAATATTTTAACCATCATAAGTTGAGCTGTCAAGCAAATTTATGACCGCATGACGTCACCGTTAGCCGATTTGTTGGGCACGCTACGTGCCCAACTACAATGGCATTCATTTCGACAATATACGCTTTTTCGAAAAAAGCGTAAACTGATGAATGAAGGATGCCGTATTTTTTATCCTGACAATCCTGTTGATCCTGTCCAAAAATGGAAATTCCTATACTATCCAGTTACACACAAATCAGCTTTACAATTACTTATCCTGCTGATAGAATAATTTTATGGGAAGAGAAAAAAAAGCAAAAACAAAATTTAAAAAGGTGGTATCAGAGCAATTCCCTGTCAATCTAAAAAGAGGTGGTGGGA
>JAYEFH010000057.1:0-4651 GCA_034658555.1 Thermodesulfobacteriota bacterium
CGGGAAAAATCCCCCGAAAGGCGACTCGGATGACGGGTTTTTGCTTCAAAGGATTCGGCTCACCTTCGATTTCAACCCGCACAAGAATGTGCATATCTCTGCGGGTTTACAGGATTCAAGGGCCTATGATGTGGCCTTTCCTGATGACGCCTTCTATAACTCAAGATTGAGACTTGAGCACAATCCAAACAAAGATTATTTGGAACTTTTTGACACCTACCTTGAGCTGAAAAATCTTTTTGGTCAAGAACTCAGTCTGAAAGGGGGCAGACAGATCATAGCCTACGGTGACAAAAGGGTTTTTGGCCCCGGTGAATGGGGTAACACCGGGCGATATATATGGGATGCAGTAAAACTGTCATACAGATTTGGAGATAACTTTGTAGATACATTCTACGGCAGAAATATCATCCATGAACCTGACAGGTTCTCACTCGATCACCGCCATTTCTTTGAAGGTTGTGCTGTCTACAGCCATTTCCTCATTCCAATGCAGGGCAGGAGGTTCTATTTGGAGCCCTTTTTTGTAAGGAAATGGGATACGCACGACAATTTTAAAAGCGAAGACAACTCCTTTGGCGATTTTTATTCAAACTATTACGGCATACGGAGCTATGCCGAAATCTTGCCAGGTCTTGATTACGACTTTACCTTTGTATGGCAGACCGGCGAGTGGGGAAATGACGATCTGGATGCCTGCGGTTACCATCTGCTTGCCGGCTATCAATTCAAGACAGTCCCGTGGATTCCACGGATCAGCGCTGAATTTTCCTATGCCTCTGGAGACGACGACCCGAAAGACGGAGATTGCGGCACTTTTGACGGGGTCTTCGGGGCCAGGGACAAGATGTATGGCCGAATGAATCTTATGGATTGGAAAAATCTACAGAATGCCCAGCTCAATCTGGAATTCAAACCGTACAAAAGCCTTGGTTTCAAGGCAGAGTTACACAAGTTCTGGCTCGCGGAAGACAAAGACGCCTGGTACCAGAACCAAAAGGCTTACAGAGATAAGACCGGACAGGCGGGAAACGAACTTGGAGTAGAATTTGATATTGTCGGAAAGTATATCACCTCCTTCAAGGGGTTGGAATTCCAATTCGGCTACGGTCATTTCTGGCCTGGGGAATTTGTCAGAAGGATGGCCGATGACGTTGAGGCCGACTGGTGTTTCCTTCAGCTTCACTATAAATTTTCCCAGAAGGTCCTGTAGGTCAGGGAAAGCATGATGATAATCAATTCATATTCAGGAGGCATCATGAAGGCTTTGAAAGACTTAACAAGATATGATGTCATGCTTTTATCGATATTGGTTTGTCTTATTTCTTCTATTGCATTTGCCCAAGGAGAATCCAGCGAAGGTCCTGTATTTTCCAAAACAAAGCCTATTAAGATAGCCGTGGAATTTACTACTCATTCTGCTTGTGCGCATATAGCTAACCAAAAAGGCTGGTATAAGGAAGAGGGATTGACTATTAGCGGTTATGAAAATTTTATAACCGGCATGGCCCTCGCTGCCGCTTTGGCAAGAGGTGATATTGATGCTGCTTATATCTGTCTGATTCCTGCTATAAATGCCAAGGCCAATGCCAATGTACCCATAAAGATTGTAGCCGGAATCCACAAATACGGGTATGGCCTTGTTGTCAACCCCGACAAGATCAAAACTATCGATGATCTGAAAAAGCAAGGAATTCGTATTGGATGCAGTCGAGAAGGCAGTCCCCTTGATGCGCTTTTGCATAAAATGATAGAAAAATATCACTTGGATAAAAAACAGATATTAAAAAAAATCAGAAGGATGAACCCACCCAAACTGCTTCTTACCCTTAAAATGGGGCAATTGGATGCGGCCTTTATCTGTGAACAGTTTCCCATTATGGCGGAAGAATTAGGATTTAAGGTATTTTTGACAGCCGAAGATCTCTGGCCCAATATGCAGGGCAGTGTTTTGGTGGTAAGGGAAGAACTCATAAAGGACTATCCTGATACAGTGAAGAAATTGGTAAAGGTTACTGAGCGGGCGACAAAATTTATCAATAGTCATCCTGAAGAAGCAGCAGAGATTGTTGCCGGAGGATTACAGGTTTCCGGGAAAAAGATATTACCTGTTAGGGATATTGATATAGCTTCCAAATTAGTGATCACTCCGCCGCCGATATTAAAATCCTTGAAGGAAAGATTAGTTAATACAACTGATATTGACCTGAAAGAAATCCAGAAAGCGATAGATACTTGCGTGGAATTAGAATATATAAAGGAACCATTTAGAGCAGAGGATTTTGTTGATAGGTTGATAGACTGAAGGTGGAAGGCTGAAGTGATCTAACAGCCTTCGGCCTTCAACCTAACCACCTGAGTAGTTACGAAGAGTTTATTAAATGGAGAGGATAAAAGCTGCTTACAGCCTGATTCCCGTATTTATTTTTCTATTAATCTGGGAGGTGGCAGCCCGGCTGGAACTTATCCCGGGCCACTTCTTTTTCCCGCCTTTTACCGCGGTGGTGCAGGAATTTTATCATTTGACTTCCAGCGGAGTGCTTCCAGCCAACTTTTTGAGGAGCCTGGCCAGGGTCCTGATCGGTTTTGTCACCGGATCTATTGCCGGTCTGTTAATAGGGATTTTGATGGGTTATAAGGAGACTATAAATAAAACATTTCATCCGATTTTCAGCCTACTTTATCCTATTCCCGCCCTGGGCTGGCTGCCCATCTTGATGCTCTGGTTTGGAATAAGTGAGATGCTTTCCATCATGATCATATTTATCTGTTCATTCTTTCCAATACTTTATAACACCGTCACTGGTATCAAAACCGTAGATAAGAATCTTATCAAGGTCGCAAAGACCTTGGGGGCATCTGAAAGAAAAATCTTGAGCACCGTACTTTTGCCCCTTGCTCTTACTAATATATTTACCGGTTTGAGACTGGAGGCAGGGATGGCCTGGCGGGTGATAATAGCCGCTGAGATGGTGGCCATTCCCACCGGTATCGGGGCGTTACTCATGAGGGCCGAAAGTCTGATCAGGATAGATATTGTCATAGTATGCTTGATGGTTCTGTCGGTGATGTGTCTGTCTTTTGAGAGGTTCTTCATCTACATGGAGCACAAGCTGACGGGCAAATGGAGATGATATGCCTGTTATAGAGCTGAAAAATATCAGCAATTTTATCTGTCGTGATATAAGCTTAAAGATTGCAAACGGCGAGCTTATGGTACTTTTGGGACCGACGGGTGCAGGGAAGACAACCTTGCTAAATATCGTCTCCGGGTTAATCGAGTATGAGGGATCCATACTATTTGATGGAGTATCGATAGATGAGATCCCGGTTAACCGGAGGAGCGTCGGATACCTGCTCCAGGATTTAGCCTTATTTCCTCACCTTGATGTAGTCTCTAATATCACCTATGGATTGAAAATACAAAAGAGGCGTGTCAATGAGATTAAGGCCAGGCTGGATGAAATGCTGGACTTGATGAATATCCCTGACCTTGCGCGGAGATACCCCAAGGATTTGAGCGGAGGAGAAAAGCAGCGGGTGGCCTTGGCGAGGGCCCTTGCGCCTTCTCCGCAAGTGTTGCTCCTGGATGAGCCTATGAGCAACCTGGATCCCCTGACCAAGGAGACAATATTAGACGAATTTAAAAGTATCCAGCGAAAAACGGGGATAACCACAATCTATGTCACCCACGATCAGAACGAGGCTCTTTCTCTGGGTGATCGAATTTCAGTGCTCAACGAGGGGAAGATAGAGCAAGTCGGGGTTCCGGATGAACTGTTTTATCATCCCGAAACAGAATTTGTAGCACGTTTTGTAGGGTTTAAGAATATCTTAAAGGTAAGCATAGTCGAAATTAAACAGCATGAAGCTGTTGTATACATAAATAACGAATGCATAGATCAGCCTTTTAAAATCAGAGTCAAGAGATATCCTGTTTTTGAAAAAGGAAAAGAGATTAGTCTATGCATTCATCCTGAAAGAATTATCTTAAAAAGAGTGAATGGATCAGTTGATAGTAACTTAAACAGGATGATGGGGAAAATCGTAGATAGAAGAAGAAACGGAAAGAATATCAGGGCAACTATTGACATAGGTGGCAGTGAAGTTCATGCTGCGATCCCTAAAGCCCTTTTTGATTTTAAAATACATGAAGACGTTTGGGCTTGCTTTGCCCCGGATGCGCCCCATCCGCTATGTGGCAAAAGATGCGGAGTCACCGAGGACCAGAGGAGATGCCCTTAGTATGGGACTTGGCTAAAGTTTAGAGGAACTGCGGTGAGGTTGCAAGGTTAACTGCAACCCCACGGTTGCTGCATGGTAGATCAGATTTATTTCTGTTCTGACTTATAGTCAGAGGATGTCAGATCCACCAGGCCTGCGACTGCCCCGAATAGCCATGCACCGGCCAGCAAATTGGCTCCCTGTTTATGCAAGCCTGCGAGCATGGCACGTCTGCTGGTCCTCCCTGCATTTATCTTGTGTGGCGTACAGGTCTCCTTCAAAAGATGCAGGTCTCTGGGGTTGCCTATATAGTAGACATTGGGTCCGATATCGACCTCAGTAGATGTCAGCCTGATGGCCCCCTTGTTGTGCACCAGGTCATATACCTTTGACTTCTTGTCGTGCAGATCGCCGAAGACGCGTGCCT
>JAYEFH010000058.1:0-4640 GCA_034658555.1 Thermodesulfobacteriota bacterium
ATCCCATAGTGTAATCTACAGATATTAAAATGATAACAGCTAGAAAAACAAACCCAGCAATTCCCACTCTTTTAGCCATTTACTATTTCCTCCTATACCTTATTTAGTTTTTCCATCATTCCAGATTAAAGGCTGTACTTCTCTATTTAAGTTCTATTTATATTCCAATTGGAATATTCCAATTTTGCCTGGTGTATACTACTTGAGGAGTTTGGTCATGCTGTTTTTCCAGTCTTACTCTCTGTATTACTTTAGGCTTAGAGTCATAAAAGGCGTCAGCCGATGCTCCGTCATGACTTCGTAGTCCTTCCAGGAAGTAGTACGTAAAATAACTTTGATGTAGCTGCTCTGATTCCCAGGATTTTTCTCCTGCTCCACTGGCACTGACAAGAACTCTACCCCAGCTACCTGGCTCAGGAACTTCACCAGGGATATCGAGAGGCTGATAGGGTGCATCTTTTATCACTATATCTTTGGCACCCAGAAGTCTTTTTCCATAATCTTCAGATAACCCATAGCCCTCTTCTTCATCCTCAATTCCGAGAGATTTACCCCCGGCAGGAAGAAATCCTGGGATTTTTTTATAGGCTCCATTGCTATAACAGGCGTCAATAATCATGATCAACCGTTTGGCCCGGAGACCCTGGACAAAGTTTTTAAGCATCTCCTCAGAAACTGACGTATGCCAGATATCCTGGCGGGGTTTTACCACAGAATCGTATGTAACAATAAAAACTCCTCCAAATTTTTCAGGCGGCGTTCCGTGACTACTCATATAGATGCAGACAAGGTCGTCCTCTTCAGCAATGTTCTTGATCTTGTCCAGGGCCTTGGCAATATTGTCCTTTATGCCCTGCTCATCCAGTAAAAGAGTTACATTCTCTGATGGAAATCCCCCGCCTTTGGAATTGATCAGATACTGGTAAAAAGCAGTGGCATCGCCGGCGGCATATAGAGTACTAATCTTCTCGTTCTTGAATTTTCCTATCCCTACAACCAAGGCATACTTGTTTCTGACCGGACCAGGTGGAATATCACCCCTGATTCCAGGCTTTATAACGCCTGCTCTCTTAAAGAATTCGGAGAGCTCTCTTTCCCACTCCTTTACCTTTATATTTTCAGGGATCACAGGTGAGACCCATTTTATCCCTACTACTGTCTGGGCAAGGGAGAAGGCAAGATCAACCTCTCTTTCGTCTTGATATCCCCCTCTTAGTTCTACCCTCCCGTATCTATCATGTTCGGCATAGCCTTCTGTGATATGGTTCTGGACAAAAAGATTTTTTATCTTTGAGATATGAGAAGCCTTGACCGGTGAGGCTTGAGATTGCATCCCAGTATGTAATGGATTTGGGGTACATCCATATAAAAAAATGGTAAGCGATAGAAGAGATACCCATAGAAACCATTTGCAGTGTGATCTTAACAACATTTGCCTACCCCTCTGTCAGGGGGAAAGTGAACAATTACGGCTATATTTCACCCCGTTTAATGATGGCAGGCCCCTGAGCCAGCCTCTGTCTAACGAATAATTCCCTTTGGATCTGATCCTGCTTCCCATTAGAGGACACAATGAATTTTATTAAATAGCGACCGTCCGGCACTTTTTCAGGGATATCAAATTGGCCATCAGCACTTCTGCGGCCAGGGGATATGGTGATATTACGATCCACACTTCCCAGCTCAACAAATTCCCCCTTTGTTTCATCATAAAATTCAAGGACCCTGGTCTCTGTAACATCCCGGTCTTTAATCCCTTCCGGAGCCATTACGTAATATTTTCCGTTAAAGGAAACCGTTCCTCCCTGTGCAACTTCCGATGGACTGAGAGAGAAATCTTCTATCTTGACCACATATCCCTGCGATGGGTCATAGTGAATATCCTGTACGGTCTCGTGATAACCTGTCACAGGCTCACTGTTTAGAGTGGAGTAATAGGAAAGACAATGGCCCCAGGCGTAAGCAAAGCCCAGTGCCCCACCTGCCACCGCACCTACTGCGGCTCCCTTCTTACCTTTGATAAGCGCACCTATTCCGGCACCTCCAGCAGCTCCGCCAACAGTATAGAGAGCCATGCATTTTATTCGAGCAGATTTTCGCTCTTCAGGTGTCCTGAGTGTGTTTGGATCTGGTAATATAGCCGCACATGATGAAAGAAGAAATATGAAAATCAGAGAAAAAAAAGGTAATTTTATATTTGCATATTTCATGATTCCCTCGCCTTTATTCATGCTTAAGCATTATCTCCAGAGTAAGAATTCCTCCTTCTTCAAGGTTGGAAGCATGGGTAACGCCATAATTGACACCTTCAGAAGATTCGAGAATGATATCTTTGCCGCCTTTTACTTGTTTCGGCGAAATAACCGCATATTTTGTCTCAAGACTGTCTTCAAGAACTATATCCTTGGATCCTGTGAGAGAAGCCATAACTGCAGTTGGAGAATCAGTCTCAGGTGTATTAGAGAGCATAATGAGGACTTTCTCTGTACCCGGATTTCCTACAAAACGAAAACTAGAATCCCGTGGAATATTTAAAAGGTTAGATGCCTCAACATAATCTTTGAAAAGGACATGGGTAGCACCGGAAGAGCCTATGTTGTAAATAGAAAGATAACCGGGCTGATTGGTCATTACCAACATCCTTATTCGATCGCCGGTCTTGAAGACATAGGATTTTGACACAACATCGAACTGTCCACCTTCACCAAGAAGTATCATTTTATAAGAAATACCAACGTACTTCTGTTTTTTGGAGATATCGGGTTTTGTAGCAACCAGTGCTTTTTTGGCAACCACAGGTTTTGTCGTGACTGCTGGTTTTGATGCAACCACTGTTTTCTTTGGAGCTGGAGCCGCTGTTGCAGTCACAGATGTCTCTGCAGACGGTTCCTGTTTTTCAGTTGCCGACATCTGTACGGCAGGTCCTTCTCCGCTGTCGAATATAGCCTTAGCCCCCTGCGGCGCTTTGGCACACGCCAACGGAAATAATAGAATCAAGATCGCAACAAGAATAAACAAAGTGTCATTAAGATTTTTTCTAAACATAATCTTCCTCCTGAAAACAGCTTTTCTTTATTATAAAGGCCATTAATTTATATGTATTAACTTTGTGTTCTTTGTGCCTTTGTGGTTAGAACTTCTTTTCAGCTTGATCCGCTCTAGAAGCCTTACATTCACTTACATTTTACCTCAAAATCAGCTTTGTCAGATCTCATGTCTCGCGGAGACAGGATATGTATGGCCTGCCACCCTTTGTAATTGCCATACAGGCGCCAGGTATTTGTTGCTGGTTGTGATCCTTCAGTATCAAAGGTCAGTGTCTGTATCTTGTGTTCAAAACCATCATTACGGATAAATCTATATTTTATGACACCTTTCCCGTTTGCTGTAATGTTGCCTGTAAATCTGACGGTTTTCGGGCATTTACCTGTATATATAACAGGATCTGCCTTGATAGACACCTCTGTAACATTAAAAGGCTGCTTCTCAATGATCTTATAAATAACTATTGCTACCAGTACTGCGACAATCACTGCACCTATTAGTACGAATAACTTTAGCCGTTTATTATTAAGAGTCGAAGTTGTGGTTGAAACAGGTTTTGGTTTTGACACACTTGAAACTAACTTTAGATCCAATGGTATATCTTCATTTGCAATCTCATACGTTACCTCATGAGGTTTAAAATCATCTTTTTCCACCCGACATATAAGGTCCTTCCCCACATATTGATCCAGATCATGTTCGAGCTCAAATTTACCATCTTTGTCCGAGTAGAATGTTGCCAGTTCTACTTGCCCTATATGTAATGCGACTTTAGCTTTTGCTAATGGTTTATCCTTGGCAGCATCCGTTACCGTCCCGTAAATTTTCATATCTTTGGCCCTCTTATGTTAAGATATTCATCTTAACCAAATCAGCAATCTTCAATACAGCCTATAGACCTTATAAACTACATTTGCGGCCTTTTCCGAAATGTTTTTTAAAAAAAGCCTGTATTCAACAGCATTACGACTGAAGATAGACTCTATACGCCAGAGTATTCGTCCCTCCTCAACGGGATATGCGCTTACCACATAAAAGCGATGAGCACTTTCGCCTGTTATTCTCTCGATCAGGACATTTGTGTCTTTTTCTAATGGCATGGGGTCCATGCTGGGTACAACAGCTATTTCCCCTTCTTTTACCATATCCCCAAGATCTTCCAGCTTCACAGGCCTCGTTGTGGCTCCTGCCTTTTTGATGTATCTAATATCTATTTCATTATTACCAGGATTTTCAGCCTGTTCCGGATTTCTTGCCCTGGTAACTTCTCTGGAAAGGCGAATGCGAGCAAGCTCAATAACATAATGATTATCCGGCTCGTCCTTTGTAATTCTCAGTTTTGGCCCTTCCTTTATAAAGGCATGACCAGAATATTCCGGATTGGCTACATTGGTCCTTAGATCTATCTCTTCTTCATCATAGCTAATAACGACATAGACAGTTGCAGGTGGATTAAACTCTTGCGGATTAATTGGGATCTTATCAGGCCTTGGTATATAAAGATCACGGCCTTCGCCATCTATGGCATAGCCAGGCCCTATGTAGAGAGAAGTACCCTCTTCGGTCGCATTTACTTTTAAATTATCCAAACAACC
>JAYEFH010000059.1:0-4620 GCA_034658555.1 Thermodesulfobacteriota bacterium
CAGCCCGAAGCGCAGGGTCAAGAGCGTTCTCAGGCCGGAATGCCTGAAAATGATGTCTTGATCCGTGCGGCACCATCGCCTGGATTGCCTGCAAATCGTCCTCAGATAACAGCGGTTCCACCACTGTTGTTCGAAACTCATGGTCAATACCACTCAGGGCAATCAGCGCAATACTTTCTTCCAGTTGTTCTTTAGGTGCGCATACACCTGTCAGGCGGTCATAAAGCTCAAGCGGGGCCTTGATATCCATGGCGATGAAGTCTACCAGACCTTCTAAAAGCAATTTTGACAGAGCTTCCGGACGACTGCCGTTTGTATCTAACTTGATCTGGTAACCCATCGACCTGACACGATGAAAAAATCCGGAAAGATCAGGCTGCAGCGTTGGCTCTCCCCCACTGACGACCACACCATTCAGTTGTCCGTGCCGTTTTTCCAGAAACAAAAAGACCTCTTCCTCCGGAATCAGCGCATTTGTCGGCGGGTCCATGGGAATCAAAGAGCCGTTGTGGCAATACGGACAGCGGAAATTGCAGCCCTGCGTGAAAACCATTGCTGCCACATGGCCCGGAAAATCGCTGAGGCTGAATGAGTTTAGGCCGCCGATTCGCATAATTGTTCATCTAGCTGATAATAATTACGCAAGGCAAATTCTGCCTGTTTTCCCTCATTCCACTGCTTGACAGGCCGAAGGTACCCGACGACACGGGAATAGACTTCCGTTTCCTCACCACATTCCGGGCAGCAGTGTTGCTCACCCCGAAGGTAGCCGTGAGTGGGACAGACTGAAAATGTCGGCGTAAGAGTGAAATAAGGCAGGCGGTAATTTTCGCAGACCTTGCGAACAAATGCCTTTACGGCCTGCGGGTCGGATGCGGCTTCTCCGAGGAAGATGTGAAGGACCGTGCCGCCGGTGTATTTTGCCTGCAATTCGTCCTGAAGATCAAGCATCTGGAAAATGTCCTCAGTATAGTTGACCGGCAGTTGTGTTGAGTTGGTGTAAAAAGGTTTCGAATCGGCTGCTCCGTCATTGGCACTATGGATATCAGGATAATGTTCCTTGTCCAGTTTTGCAAAACGATAGGCCGCACCCTCTGCAGGAGTCGCCTCAAGGTTATAATAATAACCGGTCTCTTCCTGAAACTGACTGAGTTTTTCCCGCATGAAATCAAGCACCCTTATGGCAAAGGCTGCACCTTCTGTTGCGCCGATGTCGCAACCGAGCATATTAAGGCAGGCCTCGTTCATTCCTGTCAACCCGATGGTCGAAAAATGATTGTACCAGTATTGGCCTTGACGCTGCTTGACGCTGCGCAGATAAAATTTCGTATAGGGATAGAGGCTCTTGTCTGTAAAATTTTCCAGCACCTTACGTTTGGTCTCAAGACTCGTCCGACCAATCTCCATCAACCGTTCAAGACGCTTGAAGAAATCGTCCTCATCAGTGGCCAGGTAGCCAAGGCGCGTCATGTTAATTGTCACCACGCCGATAGACCCGGTCAATGGATTGGCGCCGAACAACCCGCCTCCGCGCCTTTCAAGGGCGCGCAGATCCAGCCGCAGGCGGCAGCACATGGACCTGGCATCGTCAGGTGACATGTCTGAGTTCACGTAGTTTGCAAAATAGGGAATGCCGTATTTTGCGGTGACTTCCCACAGCCTTTCCAGGCCCGGCGCCTCCCAGTCGAAGTTCGGATCAATGTTATACGTGGGTATGGGGAAGGTGAAGACCCTGTCTTTCGCATCGCCCTCAGCCAACACTTCAAGGAATGCTCGATTGAACATGATCATTTCGTGCTGGAAATCCGCATAGATCTCTTTTTGTGGTTTACCGCCGATGATGACATTTTCCTGGGCCAGTGTGCCCGGCGGCTGTATATCGAGTGTAACATTGGTAAAAGGAGTCTGGAAACCTACCCGCGTGGGCACATTTACGTTAAAAACAAATTCCTGCAGGGCCTGCTTGACCTCTTTGTATTTAAGGCCGTCAAAACGGATAAAAGGTGCCAGAAGAGTGTCAAAATTTGAAAAGGCCTGTGCTCCGGCAGCCTCACCCTGCAATGTGTAAAAGAAATTAATGATCTGACCGAGCGCGGTCCTGAAGTGTCGTGCAGGGCTGCTTTCCGCCTTGCCGGGGGCCCCCCTGAAACCAGAGCGCAGCAGATCCTGAAGGTCCCACCCCACGCAGTATACTGACAACAGGCCCAGGTCATGGATATGGACTGCGGCTGATGCGTGCGCTTCGCGGACCTCCGGAGTGTAAATCTTGTTGAGCCAGTAAGTCTTGCTGACCTCGCTTGAGATATAGTTGTTAAGTCCCTGTAAAGAATAGGCCATGTTGCTGTTTTCCCGGACTTTCCAGTCCAGACGTTCCAGATAGCGCTCTATCAGGTCAAGGTCGGCCTTCTTGACCATCTCCCGGATGCCCGCATGCCGGTCTCGATATAGGATATAGGCCTTTGCCGTCCTCTTAAACGGCGAGGCCAACAGCACCTCTTCCACCATGTCCTGAATTTCTTCAACCGTGGGCGCAGTATCCTGAAACACCGTCTGAGCAAGACTTATGACCCGGATTGTGAGCCGTCGTGCAGTATCCTCTTTGAATTCACCAGTGGCTCTACCCGCCTTGAGTATGGCAGATGTAATCTTTGATGATTCAAACGGCATCTGACGCTGGTCACGTTTTCGGATCCGGGTCAAACCGATATACTCTGTAATGCTGACTGCCTGCCGAGGAAGCTCAACAACAGTTGTCATAGTCTATTTTCCTCTCAAAGGGATTGATATTCTTAACAAAGGAATTTCTTTGAACTCTGCATTTAGTACTACATAACTCCAACATGTTGAGGATATTAAAGCATAAATCACAAGATATAGTGGTCTTATCGGACTGTCAAGTATTAGACTTTAAAAAAAATCAGTAGATGTTTATCCCATTTTCCGCGGGTATGAAATTGGATTTTTGCGGAATTTTTGCAGTGCTAAGTTCGTGAAAAAAGGAAGGTTATAGTCATTATAGATTTGTGAAGATTTTGTCTTTTTGTAACTGATTGAAAACTTACGTTACAATTTACAAAAATTGTGTTGCGATATTTTTATCACTTGAATATATGCTCTTTTGGAAAATTTTTCTCAAAAGGAGGAGTCAAGTTGATTTATTATTGGCAACGCTCTCTTAGGATATTTGAGGCTATTTTAGAATTTGGGAAACAGTCAGTTTATAAACTCAGCGAGAAAACAGGGATACCTAAAAGTAGTGTTCATCGTCATTTATTGGCGTTGTTAAAAAGGAACCAGCATCCTGAGTCTGAATTTTGGGCTACCAACTTAAAGCGGGACAATTCGTAGGATGGGCAATGCCCACCATCAATTGGCAATCGTTGCAAACTGCGTATATTGGTGGGCAGTGCCTACCCTACTGTAACACCTTGAGATTACAGGGTGTCCCGCCTTAAATTGGTAGCCAAGAAAAAGTAACTGCATTCAGAAAATGGCTGGTCTGCGATGTGCGGCGAAAAGCAACGTATGCCAATATGATTGCACAACTTGATAAGTACTGGGATAAACTCTTCGCAGATCCATTGCCGGTTGTTACACCTGAAGGGACCCTGTATATTCAGCCGCAAAGGACGAACAATATCCTGGAACAATTTTTTCGTGGAGAAAAACGGCGAGGCCGCAAAAAGAGCGGAATGGCATCTGTGAGCAAGGTTCTAAAAGCAGCTCTCGCCGACACACCTCTGGTTCAGAACCTGAAAAACAGTGAGTACATGGAAATCATTCTCAACGGATGCTCGAGCTTGGCGGAAAGGTTTTCCCAAATCGATACTCATCTGGTACAAAAAGAGATGGAGAATGTAAAAAATAGCAAGGAAAGGATTTTGCCGGCGATCAAAAAATTTATACGAGATTCTGACCTGATAACAAAAATAGCAATGCTGTTTTCCTCATAAGAAAAATGAATGCCAACCGTCATTTGCGGTCATAGGACAGGATGGAGATAAAATAGCCTTCAGATAAAAAGGGGAAATAGGTTATAACCCGAAACCCCCTATGTTTAATGGTGCCCCCGGCATGATTCGAACATGCGACACCAGGATTAGGAATCCTGTGCTCTATCCCCTGAGCTACGGGGGCCACAAACGGATGAGCGATACCATAGTGGTTATTATGTTACCGTCAAGTTCAATTGAGCCACTTAGGAACGAAAAATAAATAACTTGATAGTATCAGAGATCACAAGAAATCGCAATTTTTCCCAAGTTAAAAAGGGCACCAATATTTTTGTCTAGTTGAGGCCATTGTGCGGTATCCGAGATACATGGAAAAACAATTTGACGTTCAACCGACCTACCAACTTAATCGCTTTTTGATTGAGCAAACGGCAGAATCTTTCGGCGGCTTTTCGATGCTTTTTGCTTTCGATCCAATCTAATACCACGAACAGTGTTTGCCCAATCAACTTAACGTATCCGGCCCTGGTTGTAATCATATCAAGGACTGGTTTGATATCCCTGTGATCATCATAACAGGCTCGAAAAATTTCCACTAATCGCTCTCGAGAATGAAAGGCCATAAACTGCATGAGATCATAGAGCTTTTTCTTCTCCAAATCAGACC
>JAYEFH010000060.1:0-4615 GCA_034658555.1 Thermodesulfobacteriota bacterium
CTCGGACGATAGGATAATTTCCCTCAGCTTCTCAAGGTAGCTCAGCAACAATTCTAGTTTTAGCCCGGCATTTTTCTCGCCTAATGCCTTTTCCAGTTTTTCAGGATCAGGCAATCCGCTGGACCGGAGTTGCGCCAGGTAGCCATTTATTTCAGTGAACTCCAGATGGTATTTTTGGTAGAGGAGTTTGTAGAAAGTAATCCCCAGTTCAATTTTCTTAAAATCAAGATTTGATATACCTGGAATTTCACCCATTAATGTCTTGAAACGATCATCCTCAATATTTAGAAGATCGGCTACATTGCTCAGTCCCTCGGCCTGAAAAAGATGGGTAACGATCTTGTGGACGCCATCAACATTGGGCCCTTCTGTCTCAACCTGTTCATAGATATCCGTAGGCACAAAAGGCCTTATATTCTCCTTGTTCCTGGTCTTCCAGAAATTTAAAACGGCTTCCATAAGGCCGATGAGTTGATTGCTGCTCTCAACGTGACTCTGCTTTCTCAAAAAGTGGATAAGGGGATCCTTACGCAGATATATTTCATCGATCTCAGTGGAGATGTCTCTGAGCCTCCCCTCTGCTCCGATATCATTGAAATATGCTGGGAAGAGACGGGTCAACTGCTTGACCAGGTTATAAACCGGGCCAATGTCGCTATTTAGCAACTGAGTTATGTCGCGGGGAAAAAGGTCGGTATCTTTTATTAACACATCGCTGAGTGAAAGGTGTATGATCAGAGAGGACAGGAGTTTTTTCGACCACTTGGGATTCATTTCTATAAGTTGAATCCAGGTACGTATATTCTGAATATGTGCGGGATTTGCCCTGATCTGCCAGTCTTCACCCACCCCTTTTATCTCCGGCGTCTGGAATCCGAGGGAAACAACTGAATCGATAAAAAATTCTACAAGTTCACTCTCTTCAGTTTTATAGACACCCCGCCCTATATTCAGGATACAGTTCAATGCCGTTACTGGGAATTTCTCCGTACTCCTTCTCAGAATTGCACAAGTTTTTTTCAGGGATTGCTGAACGGCCAGAGGATCTTCATGATAAATGAGCCATGCAAGGGTTCGATTGATGTCCCTTAAGGTCTCTTCGTGAATGGGTGAAAGACCTGTAGTATCCATAATACGAAGGAGAAACAGCAATTTCCAGTGGTTTCCCTGTGCCTTATCATCTCCGGCATTGAGGAGTTCTTGAGGGATTTCACTGTAAATGGTGAGGATTTGACCATATCCCGGAAGTTCAACAATTTGATCCAGAATGGTCTTTGATCTGTCGTCCGAAATGCGAACAATACTCTCCAGCCTTTCCTGACAGGCCTTTAGATGTTTGTGGGAGATCGGTTTAAAAATCTTATCCAATCCTGCCTTGCCGGATTCTTTTTCGAACCAGACCAGCGGATCAACCTGCTCTAACCAGTAGTCATATGTATATCGAAAGTACTTGATCAAAAGGTGATTTATGGCAGTAAAGCCTGATCCTGAAGGGACTGCTTGAGAATAGCTCCTTCCAAGCCTGTTGAGCTGATAAAAACTTTTAACAAATAGAACAAACGTCTTTTTCGGATAATGCCTGATTCTGCCAAATGCATAATCCAGGACAGGCAAGAATCTGAAAAGATCAGTGCCGGCATCTTTGATAACCTTTTGAATGAAAGAGAGGAGGTTGTCAGATGCGCTGATCCTAAGTTTTTCCTCTCTGGAGGAATCAATGGCCTGGAAAAAGATGTCAATATACAGCCTTGCTGCTTCAGGCCCTTTGGGGTGGGTTAGGAGTACGTGGAAATAATTAAGCGCATAGCCTTTTGCTTCCTTTACGATAAATTTCCAGTTCTTGTAAGGGTGGCATATTTCTTCCAGAAAGGTCTGTAATCTCTCTCTGACGCCATGGTATTCTCCCATGACCTCCTGTAAAATTTCATATCTTTTGTCAACAGTGACATCAACGCGGCTGTAAGCAATATTGACCTCTAGAGCCTTGGATGGCATGTCCGTATATTCTCCTATAACTTAAATTAAGCGATTGGCGGTTAGTTATTATAGAATATTTCACATGACTTGATACTGTTTATGAAATAGTTAATCTTTAATATCAGTAAGTTAAGTTTAAAATTAAGGATTAAGTCATATGGTATGCGCTATACTTGCTGGTTTTGTAACTATTTAGGTCTGAAAAAAATGACCTGAATAATTACAAACAAAATAGATGGTTGAAGTGTAAAAATCAATGGCCGCACCCTTGGATAGGCTGAAGGAAAGGGATCAGCAGCAAAATTTATCTGCCCATAAATTATCGAGGAATTTTTCCCAATAGAGGGCTTGAAAATTGTCGTCACGGGTGTTGATCGGATCCTGACTCACAAGAATATAATTTTTAAAAATATTTTCTTCTTTAAGAGCCTTTAGTCCCCTGAGGTCTCTGCGGAACACGTTTTGTGATGCCTTAACCTCTATAGCTGTTTCTGTGTCGATTAGAAAATCAACTTCATAACCATGTGTTGAACGCCAGTATGCAAATTCACATTTTTTTCGTCTGTAATACTGCAGGTAAACCGCCATAGTGAAGAAATCTGTCAAGATTGAAATCAGTTATTTCCTTCCAGGTTAAGGGAAACATACGGGATTCCCATACTCGACCAGCCGACAGATTAGCTTTTCCTCTGGCGATTTGCCAGTTGTCGCCGATTTTATACTCTGCAAAGATCTCACAGGCCGATCCTTCGTTGCTGGTAAAATACATACCTCAAAAACCTACTGTTAAATCATCACGAATATTTTCCAGGGCTGGAAAGGAAAAAATCATTGACGTGGTAACATTTTATGTATACATCAAAAACATGTAATAATTTTTAATAGGCTGAGAAACCATGCAAAGAGTAAATGTACGTGAAGCCGGACAACAGATCAGCCGCCTTCTGGATGCTGTAGCGGCTGGAGAAGAAATCGTTATCATGCGCCGCGGCAAACCGACGGCCCGCTTACTCCCGACTTCAGAGATTAAAACAGGAAAAATAAGTTTTCCTGACCATAGCGCTCTGCGGGCCATGATTCCTCCGGCAAAACTGCCGGCAGCAGAATTGATACGGGAAATGCGTGATAAACGAGGCTAACGTCGCATACTATCTGGATACCAGCGCACTTCTGCCTTATTATAGAAAGGAGAAAACAAGTCAGACGATACAGGATTTCCTGTCATTACTCAGGGTTCCTGTTGGCATCAGCGACCTTACCGGATTGGAGTTTGCTTCTGCCCTTTCCCGTTGGGTCCGCATGAAGGAAATCACTGATGCGCAGGCCAGTCTTGTGGAAAACGCCTTTGCAGAGGATACGTGTTCAGGTTTGTTCAGGCGGCTTTCCGTTACTACGAAACACTATCGACAGGCGCAAAAGTGGATTTCTTCCAGAAGAACAGCTCTTCGCACCCTCGATGCCTTGCACCCGGCATGTTGCTTCGGGGCCGAAATGGAAATGGTGACTTGTGATGAAGTGCTGGCAAGTTCGGCGGATGTCCTGGGTATGCCCTGCCGCTTTGTGGCTGACGGCGAAATAAAATGAGCCAAAGATGACAAGGACACCGGAACGGGGGCGTGACTTTCAGCAGGTTAGACGAGGGATTTCCGAATAATCCTTATGATATGGACACCCTATCTCTCCTACTGGTAGAAAATGAAACAGGGGGCCGGCTCTTGGCAGGTATCCGTTTAGGGGCGAGACTGGGAAGGTGGTGATGGTATGGGCTTTTTGTATGTATTATTTTTGTATGTATTATTAGTGTTAATAGCTTAAGAAGCATTAATCGCAATTTTTAAAAATATGCCAAACAAAAAAACATGAACTTATCTTTGTAGGAAATAGTAATTTCCCCCGCGCTGCGGAATATAAACTGAGTAAGGAGCGAACCACGATGAACAGAGTCCTACGGAAAAAAGTGTTGCGCAATTCTCTTCCGATCATTGGAAAGGCCGCTCGTATTGCAGCCATTCTCGTTGCTGTGCTCATGCTATTTGCATGTGCCACCGAAACTCACCAGGTCGTGCAGATCGAATCAGTGGCGACTCATAAAACTGCTTATAGCGGTCCCAAATATCCGCTTGTGGTCGGTAAATTCGCCAATCGCTCCACCTATATGCGCGGCATTTTTTCGGACGGCAGGGATCGCCTCGGCTCACAGGCAAAGACGATCCTGAAGACTCACCTGACCCAAACGAATCGCTTCAATGTAGCAGACCGCGAAAATATGGAAGAGATTGCCAGGGAAGCGAAGATCTCGGGAACAGAGCAAGCACTGATGGGGGCCGGCCTGGTGGTAACAGGTGAGGTGACGGAATTCGGTCGAAAGGCTGTAGGAGACCGGCAGCTTTTCGGCATCCTCGGTCATGGAAAAAAGCAGGTCGCCTATTCGAAGGTCTCCCTCAACATCGTTGATGTGCGTACGTCCAAAATTATTTACGCCATACAAGGGGCAGGGGAGTACGCCTTGAACAACCGTGAGGTGCTGGGCTTTGGTGGTACAGCGGCGTATGACGCTACTCTCACCGGGAAGGTGTTGAATTTCGCCATCATGGACGCTGTAAATAATCTGGTCGCCGGGCTTGATCGCGGTGAATGG
>JAYEFH010000061.1:0-15781 GCA_034658555.1 Thermodesulfobacteriota bacterium
TTTGCTGACAAAGATCCATTCTTGGCCTATCTTCCTGAAATTGCAATAACATTTCAATATTGGGCAAAATTATATTGTCGACCACAACATATGGTATTTGGTTGAGTAAAATGGATACCCACTATAAATAATTAAACTTTTAAATTATCTTAGGTGTTGTTTCCTTTTAGGTCAAGCGAGATAGAACCTGGGAATGTCAGGAGAGGGAAGTCGGAAAGTGGAGGATGAAAGGCAGATATTAAAGGTATGGTAAACGGATTTGCGAATCTGTTGAAAGTACTTGGCGTTGTCTATCAGGGCCGTTATATTCAAAATGGTAAGTTTTAATCACCAATCATCAATCCAATAAGGTAACCTTGAACCTGTAAACGCATACTAAATCTTGTCTAAAATAAACCTGAGCGCACATGACTTATCCTTCACCTTCAAAAAAATCAAGCGCCCCTATTAGTCCGCTCAACAGGCGTCTCCTTTACGGTGGTGCATGGGCGTTTGCGGGAAAGATCATCACCGTAATCTCCAGCCTGGCAGTGAATTTTCTGCTCGCGCGTCTCCTCACGCCGGAGGAAATGGGTGCCTATTTCCTTACCTTCAGCCTGGTTTCGGTCGCTGCCATGATTGCCCAGCTCGGGCTAAGTCAGACTGTGGTTCGCCTGGTGGCCGAGTCCATAGGCACCGGCCAACCAGGGCGGGCGGCTGCCGATATTCGCATCGTCTTTCGTTTTGGTGCGATTGGCTCGCTGGAGTGTGATCGCTAAAAAACTCTTTGGATTTTTGATGGAGGAAAGGGAGACATCCCGCTTACTATGGAAAAGATTATAGCAAAAAGTGGCGTTGAGTTACTTGTGGAAAAACGCATTATGGATGATTGGGTCGAAATCTCCATTGGGCTGAAAGACAATAGGAAGTGTCTGTTGCATTGGGGGCTTTGTCACCATGTTCAAACATCCTGGGAGATGCCGCCGGGTTCGGTCTGGCCCGAGGGCAGTCAGGCATTTGGACAACAAGCCATTCAGACCCCTTTTTCAGAGAAAGATGGTGTCAGGCAAATCGTTATCAGACTGGATCGGACATTCGATTTTTCTTTTTTGGTTTTTGTTCTCTATTTTCCCAAGGAAAATAGCTGGGACAATAACCTCGGCAGGAACTACCGAATTCCTCTTGCTGTCCCTTCAAAAAATGAGGTGTCTTTGGGCCGGCCTGAGCTCACAGTAATCGCCAATGAGATCATTGAAAAGGAAATGAGCCGCAATTCGTGGACACTAATGCATCGTTTCAACCTATGTTATGGCCTGCTGGACAGGGTCGGAAATAACATGGATGGGCTGGCGCTTATGTTTGTATGGCTGCGTTTTTCCACCATCAGACAACTGGACTGGCAGCGAAACTACAATACCCAGCCCAGAGAATTGAGCCATGCCGAGGACCGCCTGACGCTTAAGCTTGCCGACTACTACACAAAAGAAAAGCCGGAAGGGCGTGAGTACATCCGTCTGATGCTGACTACTATGGGGCGAGGTGGTGAAGGACAGCGAATCCGCGATGAGGTCTTAAACATCATGCATCGCCTCCATATAAAAGAGGTCTCCGGGCATTTTATGGAGGAATGGCACCAGAAACTCCACAACAACACCACACCTGATGATGTTGTCATCTGTGAGGCCTATCTTGGGTTCTTGAAAAACAACGGCAATCTGGATTTATTCTATAAGATACTCGATGCAGGGAGGATTACAAAACAAAGGCTTGAGAGCTTCGAGCGCCCAATCATATCTCACCCTGATTTTGTCCCGTCTATAAAAGACCCCTTGATTCATGAGTTAGAGCATTTCCTGGGGATTCTCAAGGCCGTTCATTCCGGTACTGATCTCGGCACTGCCATCTACGCCGCCAGGTATCTATTCGATTCGGAAATGCACGGCCTGATGGACTTTATCTGGGCGCATCGTGACAATACGGATGCCTGCATGCTTATTGAAAAGATTACTGAGGCGCGACGCCGTTTTAAAACACAATTGCAAGGCAGTTCAAATGTTGTACGGGACATGCTCTTCCTCGATCTGGCCCTGGAGAATTTCCTGCGCGTTGTGGTTGAACGGAGTCTTCATTTGCATCTCAGCGCTGATCAACTGGTGGAATTAATCGCAATGGTGCTGGAAAATCTCCTTATTTCAAAAGGCAATGATGAGTTTACGCATTGTCTTCACCAGTGGGAGCATGTCAAAAAGATGCCCTATGCCGGAAAAGATTGGGCACTCCAATCCAGGGCCGTACTCGATCGTCTCTCGCGTGCCCTGGGTACCGCAATCGACCGTTATTACCAAGTCCTTCAGCCCAAAGCCGAATTTCTCGGTAGGGCCTTTCACGCCGAATCATGGGCTGTTTCCCTCTTCAGTGAGGAAGTGGTGCGAGGCAAACCTATTTTCGCCCTGTCGATGCTTTTGCGTCAGATAGATCCAATATTGCGCAGAGATGCCCATCTGGGCAGTTGGCAGGTGATCAGCCGGGGCCAAGGCACCGGACAGGTAGAGGTTGTCTCCGAATTAAAGTCCGTTCAGGGCAAGGACTTTGCTCAACCCACAGTTATTGTTGCCGACAAGATCGCAGGAGAGGAGGAGATCCCAAAAGAAGTGATTGCTGTCATCACACCGGACTTGACCGACATAGTATCACATGTTGCGATCCGGGCCAGAAATGCCAATGTGCTATTTGCCGTTTGTTATGACCCTGATATAATCGGGCGTCTGAGGTCTTGCAGTGGACATCTTCTCAGCTTAAGCGTAAATGCAGCCGGTGATGTAATATTCAAAGAAGGTTCCGGAGAGCCGGGCATCACTGCGCAGCCTGTCCTGCCGATCCCACGGATATCCCGGCCTTGTTTCACTGCTTATGCAGTATCATCAAGTAAGTTCAATCAGAAAATCGTTGGAGGCAAATCCAACAATCTGAGGCACTTGCAGGGCAAGTTGCCGGAATGGATAGATCTTCCCGGTTCAGTGGCCATGCCGTTCGGGGTCTTTGAAAAGGTTCTTGCCGAAAAAAACAACAAGGAAATTGCCAAAAATTATAATGAACTGATACTGCAAATAGATAAAAATGCCGACAAAGTGGATGTAGATGTACTGAGTGAACTCCGCAAGACCATTCTGGGTCTCAAGGCGCCGGATGAGCTGGTCTCTGAGCTTCATGGGGTGATGGATGAGGCAGGGCTTCCGTGGCCCTCAAACTGGGAAGATGCCTGGACATGTATCAAACGTGTGTGGGGCTCCAAATGGAACGAGAGGGCACATTTGAGCCGCAAGACAAGAGGGATTCCCCATGCGTATCTCTTCATGGCAGTGCTCATTCAAGAGGTGGTCAAAGCGGATTACAGTTTTGTGATCCACACCGTTAACCCCTCTACAGGCAACAGGAATGAGATCTATGCCGAGGTGGTCCCTGGCCTTGGGGAGACATTGGTCGGCAATTATCCCGGAAAGGCCCTCAGCTTTACCTGCAGAAAGGGAAAAGATGAACCACAACTCCTGGCTTTCCCGAGCAAAAGCGTTGCCCTTTTCGGCAGCGGCCTGATCTTCCGTTCGGATTCCAACGGGGAAGACATGGTCGGTTATGCCGGTGCCGGTCTTTACGACAGCATAATGTTGGAGCCGTCAGTCAAAGTTTCTCTGGATTACACACGCGAATCGCTCGTGGGGAATAAGGATTTTAGAAAGGACTTTTTAGTCACTGTAGCTGATATCGGCACAGTTATTGAGAAAGCCATGGGCTTTCCGCAGGATATTGAAGGCGCTTACTCAAAAGGTCAATATTACGTTGTCCAGACCCGTCCCCAGGTTGGATCGGCAGAATCCGGACCTGCTCCATGACGCACCAATTGGTGCAACCTTGTCCGCGGTTGAAACCCTGCAAAACCCTGTCGGCCGGCCAGGGAGTGTGAACGGTTACAGATCAACAGATGGTTCGGGCTTCCAGGGCTTTTTGCAATGTCATTTTATCTGCGTATTTTAGATCCATGCCCATAGGTATGCCGCAGGCAATCCGCGCAACTTGTACGCCGCACTTTTTCAAGTTTTCAGCCAAAAATGCCGACGTGGCCTCTCCGGCAACAGTGCTGCTTGTTGCAAGTATTACCTCTTTTATGTCTTCTTTTTGTATACGTTCGAGAAGTTGCCCAATTTTAAGCTGATCCGGTCCGATCCCTTCCATTGGAGCAAGGACCCCGTGCAGCACATGGTAGCGCCCCCTGAAGGCCCCTGCCTTTTCCAGTACCAGCAAGTCTCCGGGATCTTCCACTACACAAACCACAGAGGTATCCCTTTTGGGGTCGGCACAAACAGGGCATGGGTCCTGCTCGGAAAAAGTAAAACAAACAGAGCATAACCCTATCTTGTCGTGGAGTTCTGCAATGGACTTCATCAGTTCCAGGGCTTGGGCCTTTGGCCACCTCAATATCTGAAGGGCAAAGCGTGTGGCAGTCTTTTCACCGACACCCGGAAGTCTTTCCAGATTTTTAATAAGCCTGCTGAGGGCAGGTGGAAAAGCAGAAGCCATCTAAAAATATCAGAACATCCCAGGCAACTTGAGGCCGCCTGTCAGCTTTGACATTTCTCCTTCCACCATCTCTTTAGACCGGGCCAGTGCGTCATTTACCGCTGCCACTACAAGATCCTGCAACATTTCCACATCTTCAGGGTCCACAACTTCTTTTTCAATGGTTATTGATACTATTGACGGCTTTCCGTTAGCAACGGCCTTAACCATCCCGCCTCCTACAGAGGCATCTATCTCCTTTGTGGCCAGCTCACTCTGGAGTTGTCCCATCTTGGCCTGGAGGCGTTGAGCCTGCCTCATCATTTCTTTCATGTTTGGCTGCATTATATAACTCCTTTCACCTCTGTCCTTTATTGGAAAAAACTCTCACGTCGGAAATCCGCGCATGAAAGACCTTAACCGCTTCCTGGACCAAGGATGATTGAACAAGTTCATCCCGCGGGCTATAAGTCTTCACATCCCCTCCGGCGTTACCATTGTTTGTAACACAGATTTCTTCTATTACGATATCGATTGCGCGGCTGAAAAATTTCTTCGTCAGCTCTCTCAGCCGTTGCTGATGATCCACTTCGCAGAGCATGTCATGCTGTATACCTGACCGGCACTTGAGTTGGACCCGATCCCCGTTGTTCTCTGTCTCAATTTTCTCGCAACAGGCCAGTAGTGATCCAAGAACGGGGTGTTGTTCTTTAACAAAATCTACAAAATTAGTCCATGTCTCCGGGCCGCATTTTTTGGGCGTCCGGGTAACAAAATCGGTTTCAGGGGCTGCGCTTACCTCTTTTTGAGATCCTTCAGGAAAATTCTTTTTCCCTGTTTGTGCTGAGGATAGAAGCTTATCTACTTTTCCCAGGAGGTCATCTATCCCTAAAACCTCTTTTATACTACATAGCCGGATCACAAGCATTTCAAGAGAGAGCTTGGGAGTGGTACTCCTGTATATTGCCTCCTGCCCCTTCATCAAGGTGTCCAGTATCTGGAAAAAGCTATGGGCGGTATACTTTAAAGTGACGGGAGAAAACTCATCTACATCTTCCCTGCGCAAGTCCATCAAAGTCACTGCTTTCTCCGGACCAAGGTTTTTCAGCACCACAAGATTCCTGAAAAAAAATACCAGGTCTGTAGTGAATTTCTGGATGTTTCCCCCAAAGCTGTAAATATCGTCAATAAGCCTGAGGGCTTTGGCTACATCATTTTCAAGAATAGCAACGGCAAGCTCCTTGAGTACATGGGTCCCCACAACACCCAGGACCTCACAGACCTCTTTCAATGAAGTTGCACCATAAGCAGCCACCTGGTCAAGGAGGCTCAGGCTGTCCCTTACGCTGCCCTCAGCCTCTTTTGCCAACAAGAGCATTGCATCCTGCTGGAGGTCCATGTCCTCTGCCTGGACTATCTTGTCCAGGTGATCCGCCAACTCCGCAGTACCCAGTCTGCGGAATTTATAATGTTGACACCTCGAATGTATGGTGGCCGGGATTTTTTCGGGTTCAGTGGTTGCAAATATAAAATACACATGGGAAGGGGGCTCCTCCAAGGTCTTTAAAAGGGCGTTAAAGGCTTCCTTGGTCAGCATATGTACTTCGTCGATAATATAGATCCTGTGCCTGCAGCGAGTTGGGAGAAACTGTATATTTTCCCTCAGTTGACGGATTTCATCAATACCACGGTTAGAAGCCCCGTCTATCTCCTGCACGTCAATAGAAAATCCGGCGGTTATTTCTTTGCACACTCCACACTTATTACATGGATCGGGGGCTGGACCGGATTCACAATTCACGGCCTTTGCCAGTATCCTGGCCACAGAAGTCTTGCCGACTCCTCTTGGCCCACTGAAGAGCAAAGCATGGGCAAGACAGTCGTTTTTCAGCGCATTTTGAAGGATCCTGGTCACATGTGCCTGACCGATCACATCTCCAAATGTCTGGGGGCGCCATTTTCTGGCAAGAACTAAATAGGACATGAATTAAGGTGAATTGCTCTCTGGGAAAAAATGATAGCCAGGCACCCCTGCGACACACGAAGGGCCCTACTGCCGTTGCTTCCTTCCGGACCTGGCGGGGTTCGCAGGGTTTCGTTGCGCAGGACCCGGCTATCAACCTGTTGTATTCTTAAAATATATCTGGCGGAGAGGGTGGGATTCGAACCCACGGTACACCTTTTGGGCATACACACGATTTCCAGTCGAGCCCCTTCGGCCTCTCGGGCACCTCTCCACATCAACTTCCAAACCATGGCTTCTCATGGCTGAACCGACATATCTATACTATCATGAGCCTTTGCAAGTCAATATTGATTTCGCTGAAAAACCCCAATCACCAAATCACCAAATCACTAAATTTTCTGGCGGAGAGGGTGGGATTCGAACCCACGTTACGCCTTTTGGGCGTATAGACGATTTCGAGTCGCCCCCGTTATGACCACTTCGGTACCTCTCCGTAACTCAAATTTACTTGCGCCTTTTCTGAAAAAAGGCCTGGATCAGCGATCGGCACTCCTCTGCGAGTATGCCTTGGCTTACCTCCAGATGGTGATTCAACCTTGAGTCTTGAACAATATTATAAAGTGTACCACACGCACCGGTCTTAGTATCCTGGGCACCGTAAACCAGCCGCTTTATCCGGGCAAGGACCATGGCCCCGGCACACATGAAACACGGTTCTATTGTAACATACAGAGTGGTACCGGTCAGCCTGTAGCTGCCGACTTTTTTTGCACCTTGTCTCAAGACCAGAATCTCGGCATGCGCCGTAGGATCACACTGTTTAACGGGCATATTGCCGGCTTTGGCCAGTATTTGTCCACTTTCATCAACAAGCACTGCGCCCACAGGCACTTCCCCCTGAATGACTGCTAGCCTGGCTTGATCAAGGGCCAGCTCCATGTATTTTACATCATCAGGCATAACAGTGAATGGCCGCAGTAGAAGGCTGGCCGCATACTACACCACAGAAAAAACAGGCGGCATGAACTCAAACTGAAACAGCAGTTGAAATTTCACATCTCTTTATTGGGTCTTGAGTTTTGCAAACGGCTGGGAATTTAAGTATTTGCCTCCGGCAACAAGGGCTCCGGTTCCACAAGCTCAAATCCGGCACTCACAAGAATAGAATGGACTGCGCTTATGTTATAAGTCTGGACTCTGATATAAACTATTCCAGGGCTTTTTTCATCTTCGGTCAACTTGGTCCTGCTAAGTCTTGTAAGAAGAATTCCTTTTTGCTCAAGAATTTTGACTATCCTTGCCAGGACATTAGGTTCTCCATCGTCTTGTATGGTAATAAGTGAGCCACCCTTTTCTGAAAGTCCGAATATTCTACTGTATGCCCTCATCAAGTCCCGGACGGAAAAAATCCCAACGATCACACCCTTTTCGTCCAATACAGGGATTGCCCCAACCCTTTTTTTTTCAAGGAGCAGTAGCGCATCATCTATGGTTGAATGAGGCAGGAGGTTTATGAGATCAGTACTCATGATTTCGCTGATCGGGGTCGTGGCCACCTGTTCCAACTCGTGTTTCCGATCTCCCCCGGACAATACGGATGACGGGTAAGCAGATCTTATATCCCTGTCCGTAACCATTCCTACAAGGCGCCAGTCTTTGTCTATTACCGGCAAGTGACGGAAACGGTTAGAGCGCAGGATTGCACGGGCCTCGGAAATCAGGATATCCGATTTCACAGTCAATGGGGCAGGAGTCATATGACGTGATATATACATTCTAAGCTCCTTTTAATCTATACAAACGGAAAGACCGGCAAGATAGGCTTCCACACTGGCCGGTAAAGCCTCAGGATGATAACCGCCTTCTAAAATAGACAAAACTTTTCTTTGACAATATCGTTCCGCCCAGAAGGCCATAAAGGTGCCAAGGTAGCCATAGAGTTTAGTCGTATATGCAAGGCCTGACATGTCGTCCATTACATGGGCATCAAAGCCGGCAGCCACAATAATTGCTTCCGGCCTGAACTCTTTGACAGCTTCTCCTACACGCCCCCTCAAGGCTTTAAGGATTGCCTCATCTCCTGAACCCGGAGGCAAAGGAATGTTCAAAGTTGCTCCCTCACCTGCCCCGGTTCCTGTTTCGTTTGAATAGCCGGTTCCGGGAAAACTAAATGTAGGGTGTTCGTGGATACTGATGTAAAATACATCGGGATCATGTTCGAAGATTGCCTGTATACCGTTTCCATGGTGGGCATCCCAGTCAATAATAAGGATACTCTTTTTACCGTAAACATCCTTCCAGTACTTGGCGGCAATAGCTATGTTGTTAAGAAAACAGAAGCCGAGCGCTTGCGCTGTCTCTGCATGGTGTCCAGGAGGCCGAATGCAACAAAACACCAACTCCGACTCACCATTTTCAATAATATCTATTCCGCTCAGACATCCTCCTGCAGCCAGGAGTGCTATTTCATAGGAATCATATCCAAGACGGTTGTCCGGATGTCCAAAAAACTCGCGACCGGAAACACAGGTCCCTTCAAAGCTGGAAATATAGTCCTCATCATGGACCGCCAGCACCCTATTCATTTCTGCCTTTCTTGGGCTTATCTTTTTTAAATATGGTGCCAAAGGACTGGACTCAAGACGTTTAAGTATACCTTCCAGCCGAGCAGGAATCTCAGGATGAAGTGAATTTGCCGTATCGTGATCGAGGTATCTTGGATCTGTTACTAGGGCAATTGGACGAAAACGAGGCACCTTACCTACCTTCTGTATTTGGAATTTGCTACATCAGTTTTGAAATTTTTACTAAATTAACGCCAATTATTTAACAAAGCAAGACTTATCATTAGTATGACCTAAGTTGAGCGATTAGCTTGATTTTATAAATTACCCATAACCGTTACAAGGATTTTCAAAATGACACCAATCTTGACATTCATCGGCTGGCACAATTCCGGTAAAACTACTGTAATCAGAGAAGTGATACGAAGACTGCGCGACAGGGGATATAAAATAGCTGTGATAAAATCAACCAAGCATAGAGGGCTAAATCTTGATTCCCCTGGTTCGGACTCTTATTTGTATGGAAAAGACGGCATAGAATCCGTAGCCTTAATATGCCCTGATGAGCTGATCCTGTTTCAAGAAAATACAGGAGAGAATCTGAAACACTTGGCTTTTCGACTTTTTCCTGATGCTGATATGGTAATTGGCGAAGGCTTCAAGCATGCATCAGGGATACCGAAGATCGAGATCATCAGGGCTGACGCGTCTAAAGAACCACTTCGCGAGTCGGTTTCCGATGTAATGGCTGTGGTGTCAGATTATGAAGTATCATTTGATAAGGTTTTTAAAGCCGGCCGGATTGCAGAACTCACAGATTTTATAGAAAACAGCTTTTTGAACGACAAGAAAAAAGATGATGTGTGCCTGTTCGTAGATGGACGTGAGATCTCTTTAAATAACTTTGTATCCAATTCCCTAAAGGGTATAATCTTCGGCTTTATTAACTGCCTGAAATTTACCCGGGGCGCACAAAAACTGGAAATCCGCATTAAAGGGCCCGGCTAAAAACCAAATTTGAATTTGCTGAAAAAACCCAATCGGAGGCACAATAAATGGGAAGGCATGGTGATATCTAATAGGCACAACCCACACGGATTCTTCGTTGTGGTGGAGGGTATTGACGGCACAGGTAAGACCACGCTGGCCCGCAATATATACCTCCGTCTTAACAACAAAGGATTCCCTGCCATCTTCACCTTTGAGCCCACAGACGGTCCCTGGGGGAAAAAGTTGCGCCGGAGTTTTTCCGCACCCGGACGGCTGACACAGGAAGAAGAGTTGGAACTCTTTCTCAAAGACAGAAAAGAGCATGTGGAAAAGATTATCCGTCCGTCTCTCGAACAGGGGAAAATTGTTGTTTGCGACCGCTACTACTTTTCTACAATGGCATATCAGGGAGCCAGGGGTCTTGATCCGGAAGCAATCAGAAAAACAAATGAGACATTTGCGCCGATGCCCGACCTTGTACTTCTGCTGGAACTGAACCCGGAAGCGGCAATTAAGCGGATAAAGGAAAGCCGTGGCGAAGTACCTGACAATTTCGAACAGCTTGACTATCTGAAAAAAGTGGCCGACATTTTCAAGGGCCTCTCCGACTCCTTTGTTGCACGTATTGATGCCGCCCTTCCACCGGAGGAATTGCTGAACTCAGCGTGGGGCAGGATATCAGATGTGTTTGGGAACACGTGTCTCCCAATCCGTTAGCCCTGCTGCTTTTCCCTTTCGGGCTTGGAATTATTGCCGCCCACAATGGGTGTCCGGAGTTGTCCGGCTGTTTTCTGTGCATCATTGGCGCATTAGGATCAGGTTTGCTCCTGTTTAGTGCATGCTCAAAGTATGCATCCAAGAGGATTTTAAAAATCTTTTTACCCTGGATCGGAGCGGCCCTGGTTCTTTTTTCTATGGGCTTTCGGCATCTGGATTTGTCCTGCAGGTCCATGGAAGACAGATCTCAGGATCTTCTCAGCCTTTCAAACACACCGGGAAAACACATACTCACCGGCCAGGTGATACGTGCCCCACTCCCTGCAAATGATGGAGTGAGGCTCTTGGTGGCTGCTTATGAAAGTCACACCCCTTCAGGCGATCTTTTTGTATCAGGCATTATGAGCCTCACGGTGCTGGGAATACGTGCCCGGGACGTCTCTCCGGGAGACTGGATACGTTTTGCCGCAAGCCTTCGCCCTGTAAGAAACTTCAAGACGCCCGGGGCCTTTGATCAGGAGAACTGGTGGGCCATAAGGGGAGTGATGGTAAAGGGTTTTGTAAATCATCCCCTCAGATTTTCCCAGGTTGGGCACAGCCAAAGTTCAAGTGAAATGTCTTTGCCTCGGTACTGGCTGGAGTCAGGACGAAGAGCAATCATGCTGGGCATAGACCGCTGTCTTGAAGGACCTGCCAGGGGTATTGCCATGGCCCTGCTGCTTGGCGAAAGGGCATGGTTATCCAAAAATCTCAAGGAGGCGTTTGCCAGGGCCGGGATCGGTCACCTGCTGGCTGTATCAGGCATACACATGGCCCTGGCCGCTCTGTTAATCGGCGGCCTTGCAAGGGCTTTACTTCTCAGGTCGGAGTGGATTACCCTCAGGTTCCCTGTGAAGAAAATTGCCACATCCCTGGCACTGATAGGGGCGGTGACTTATGCGGGTCTGGCCGGTTTTTCGCCTTCCGCCGTGAGGGCAATGGTAATGATCCTTGCATTTGGTACGGCCTTTCTGATTGACAGACCGCAGACGCCTCTTAATTCCCTTGCTCTGGCAGCATGGGCCTTGCTTATCTTCAATCCTCTGTACCTTTTCGGCATATCTTTTCAGCTCTCCTTCACGGCAGTCTTTTTCCTGATCATGTTTTCTTTATACCTGAGATCATTGCCAAAGGAGAAAAAACAGGATGGTCAAAAGGGTTTTTGGATTTATATAAAAGGCTTTATCCTGGTAACCCTGATTGCAACACTTGCCACAACACCTTTTGTGGCATGGCACTTTCAGCGGGTATGTTTCGTTGGATTGCTGCCCAACCTTTTGGTGGTGCCGTTGACAAGTTTTGTCATTCTCCCCGGTTTGTTGTGTGGAACAATCCTGCTGCCCTTCTTTCCGGGATTGACATCAGGCCTATGGCAAGGGGTGGGCTGGTTTTTGAATTATCTGGTTATTTTCATAGATTTTGTTTCCGGATGGAGCTGGTCTGCTATATGGGTCCCAAGGCCGAGTGTTTTGCAGGTATCTTTGTTTTATCTTTTTCTGGGATCTGTTGCCTTGATGAAACAATGGAAGATTTCCAGGGCCTTGGCCGTAATGTTCTTTGCTCTCCTTTTGTCAGCTTCTGCATATAGGGAATGGGGCCTTTCCCATCAGGAAAATCTGAGACTGCACGTGCTGGATGTCGGCCAGGGAACATCACAGGTAGTGGAGCTGCCGGGAGGGAAGCTTATGGTAATGGATGGGGGCGGTCTGAGAAGCCGATATTTTGATACGGGAGAACGGATAGTTGCGCCGTTTATCAGATACCTTGGTTACAAGAAGATAGATATTATTGTACTATCTCACCCTGAGCAGGATCACATGGGCGGTCTTGCCGCCCTTGTGAGGCAATTTTCTGTTGGAGAACTCTGGACCAATGAAGATATTTCAAAAAATTATTCCTGGAAACGACTCCTTGAGGCGTGTGCCCGGCGCGGGGTAAGGCACAGAGTGTGGCGAAAAGGCGAAAAGGAGTATATAGGAGACGTTATGGTAAAAGTCCGGCCTTCCACAGGCTGCGAGGGCGCCCGTGGCCGTAATGGCAGATCACTGGTGGTTGAATTGGACTATGGAAAGCGCTCGATACTCCTTACAGGGGATATAGGCAGGACCAGAGAGCAATGCCTGTTGAAACAGGGTCTTGGGCCTGTTGATATATTAGTTGTGCCGCATCACGGCAGCAAAACATCCAGCAGCAGTGAATTTATTGGGCAAATTCGGCCTGAGATAGCGATTGTGCCCGTAGGGTGGAGAAACAGTCTGGGACTTCCAAAGTCTCAGGTTTTGGAAAGATACAGGAATGCCGGAAGTAATCTCCTGAGGACTGACCTGAACGGGACAGTTTGTGTGGAAACAGATGGTGATGAGATCTTGGTTGATACTTATGTGGCTCATAATTTGTAAATTCCGGTCATACGATTATATATACAGAAAGGATATCCTGTGTGGAAAATAAATTGACAGAGATAAAAACAAACAAGGATTCAGGGCTCAAGACCGCACGACGAAGGGCAGCCTTTTCTGTAGGGCTTAATTTCTTGCTCTCTGTAGCAAAAGGCCTGGCAGGGGTTTTTGCAAACAGCACGGCCCTGATTAGTGATGCCATACACTCTGCCACGGACGTACTAGCCTCCGGGGCGGCGTATGTCGGCCTCTGGGTGGCTGGGAAACGCCATCCCTCATTTCCTTACGGTCTTTACAAGGCAGAGACCGTGGCCACACTGGTGATCTCTATGGCTGTGCTGTTGGCAGCCTATGAGATCGGGCGAAACGCAATATTCGGCCCTGACAGAATCCCGGATGTCTCTCTGGCCCTGCCGGTTGCTGCGGGTTCTCTGGTGGTATCGTGGCTGTTTGGTTTTTTCCAGCTCCGTGCCGGTAGAAGGCTGAATTCTCCCGCCCTGATTGCGGACGCCAGGGATTATCTGGCAGACAGTCTTTCTACGGGAGTGGTCCTTCTAGGTCTGATAGGTGCCCATTTCGGATATGCTCTGGATAGATGGGCGGCAGCCGTTGTCTCTGTTTTTGTCTTCAGGTCTGGCGGACAGCTTTTGATAATGGCATTAAGGGACCTTTTAGATGCCTCAATAGACAGGGACACAGAGCGGGACATCATCAAGCTGGTGGAGTCTCATCCACTGATTTCAGAAGTTAAGCGTTGTCTCAGCAGGACTGCCGGCGGGCGTTTTATTGTAGATCTTGACGTGGTTCTCGGGACCAAGTCACATGAGATTGCCGACCGGGTATCAGACCGCCTGGAAGAGGACATATTGAGTCAGTTTCCAAGGGTGGTTATGTCAAGAATAAGGACTCATTACGGCCAGTCCCCCATTTTACATTCTATTATGCCGGTTACCAAGCCGGAAGGAAAGATGGCTGAAAATATCGTCAAAGCTCCATGGTTTCTGATAGAGACAAGTAAACGAGAGACAGGAAAGATCATGGAACGGAAATTTATAGAAAATCCATACTGGCGTGAAGAACGCAAGCGCGGATATCTGGTAGGGAAATGGTTGCTTTCTCTTAAACCGGATCGGATAACAGTAGCCGGCAAGCGTGAAGGTACGGCAATAGCCCTGTTGAAAGAGGCCGGAGTCGAGATAATCAGACCAGGATAAGCCAGCAAGGATATTTCATGGAATTTGATTCCGAATATCCTCTAAATCTTTTGCAAAGGTTTTTGCATCTTCCCCAAGCGAAGGTAGTTCTAAAAACAACCTATTCAGGTTTTTGACTTTTAATGGTGACTCAGGGGAAACCGGAGATATTCGAGCAATGACCTTATTTCCTCACCCTAATTCCACACTTATTCCTTGGTAGAAAACCCGATTAAGTATATCTGAACAGAATTGCAAAGCCTTTTTGCAATGAAAAATGTTTTGTGGTGTCTCTGCGGTCTCTGTGGTCTCTAGCGACAGAAGGAGCGGGCGAGAGAAAAAAATATCCCTCACAAAGTTCACAGAGCACACAGAATTTTTGTCCAAAAACGCAAGAATTATCTTAGCGATTCATTTTGGTATGGATAGACATTGGGTAAGCGATTACCCAAAGTGGGTAACGGCATACCCATTCTGATCCCGTTGTTTTGATAAATATTCAATAATAACAGAGAGATGATGTTTTACCTTATCATGGCATAGCCAGTGCATAAACTGGTAATGAAATGGAGAATATAACGTATGGAAATATCAAGAAAGACAACGATGCCCTGCCTTTATTGCAAAGCCCGCTGCCATGGTCAAGCTGGATTTACCTTGGTGGAGCTGATGGTCGTTATAGTCGTCATAGCCATTTTGTCTGCCATCACAGTGCCTAATATTATTGATTGGTTGCCCAATTACAGACTGAAGTCGGCGGCGAGGGATTTGGTTTCGAACTTTCAGAAGGCAAAGATGGAGGCAGTAAAAGAAAATACAGATGTAATAATTCAATTTACTCCTGGGACATATTTGCCTGCCGGCCAGGTCGGAAGTTATAAGGTTTTTGTTGATGATGCCGCCCCTGGCGCTAAATGGGTATTTGATGCCGGAGAACCTATACTGGCTCAAGTGAATATGCCTAAAAACGTATCGCTTTATACTACAACCTTTGCCGGAGATAAAACCGGCTTTAACTCTCGGGCACTACCCATAGCCCCACCTCCACATGATGGAAACGTCACAATCAGAAACAACAAATCCAGATATTATAAGGCGGTACTGTCCCCTGTAGGTCATATCAAGCTTCGAATGAGCAGTGATGGTATAAATTGGAACTAGAGGACATGTATAAAAAAAAATATATCAAATCGAACCGAGGTTTTACCTTAATCGAATTAGTTGTCGCTATGGTCATAGCGGGTATAGTCTCAATCGCTATATTCGCGGCATTCAAGTCTCAACAGAAAAGCTACCTCATCCAGGATCAGGTTGCTGAAATGCAACAGAACATCAGGGCATCAATGGATATCATTGCCAGGGATGTGAGGATGGCGGGCTTTG
>JAYEFH010000061.1:15881-17216 GCA_034658555.1 Thermodesulfobacteriota bacterium
GATGAAAATGATGGAGATGATACAAATGATTATGATGATATAAGATCGATCAGAATTACTATACTTGCTCGCACCGACAGGCCGGACCCGGACTTTAATGGACAAAGACCGGCGATAGAAGATCATGCCGCCGACGACGACCCGGATCATTATCGAAGGAGGCTACTCACTACGTTAATCAAAGTGAGGAATTTGGGACTGTAATAGAAAGGAGCAAATGAGACATGAAGGTGTAAGGATGCTGGACGAGAAAGGCTTTACCCTAATAGAAATATTGATAGCTATAGCGATATTCGCTTTTGGAATACTTGCCATAGCTGCAATGCAGATAAAGACCATCCAGGGGAATTCGTTTGCCGGAGGAATGACCGGGGCCTCACATATTGCACAGAACAAGATGGAAGAGCTTATAGCATTACCATTTAATGATGCTCAGCTTAATGACGCAAATGATGACAGAGATGCGGGGCTGGATAAACCGACAAATAACGAAGTACTTGCCGCCGGCAATGCTCTTATTGCAGATGGAGTAGCCGGGTCACCAGATTATGCACAACAGATATTAGGGCCTGACGGCATCAGAAACTACTATGTCTACTGGAATGTGAGTCCGGTAGGAAATAGTAGAAAAACAGTCAGTGTAATTGTAGCTTGGCATGAAAGAGGTATGCATCGGATTGCTCTTAGCTATATTAAATTTTAGATCATTGGATTTCCTTTAAAATTGACAGGCTATGACTGATAAGCTCAAAGGTTATTCGCTAAAATCCCATCTGAAGGACATCAGGTCTGGATTGAGGTATGGTCCATGAAAAAACTGAATTTCAGATTAAGAGATGAAAAAGGATCTACATTGCTTTTTGCCATAATTATATTGGTATTACTTACACTTATAGGCATAGCGGCAACAAATACATCTACAATAGAGATACAGATTGCCGGCAATGAAAGAGTTTATAAAGAGGCATTTTATAATGCCGATGCAGGAATTTCTTATGTAGTGGCTGAGTGTCCGCCGATCGGAGACCCTTATACAGTACATACTGTAATAGAAGATGACTTGGATAACGATGGTTCAAATGATTTCCGTATAACGTATCTCCCTTCCGACCTTTTACCAAGCAATAGGGAATACGAGATACGATCAGATTCTTTAGGTGGCAGGGGAAATGAATCTATCATCGCCGGTGTCCGTTATCCCACACAGGGAGGCGCTTTTGGGGGATCCGGGGAAGAAGGCGAGTATTGATGTGATGGATTGAAATTTTGGCAAACATATAAAACATGAACTTAGCGCCTTTCGGGCGGACTTCTCTGACAGGATCAACAGGATTT
>JAYEFH010000062.1:0-4521 GCA_034658555.1 Thermodesulfobacteriota bacterium
AGATTTCGTTTTCTCAATTAGGTCATGGACAATTAACATATTAAAATTACATCCTTTTTAAATTCAACATTCAACATTTAGAATTCAAAATTGTGTCTGAACGGCCTTTTCGTTCAGGCACTAATTAAAATACGGGTTCTTCCGGGAATCGATTCCCTCCAGATAGCCGGCGATGGCCTTATCATACTTATTTGTTGTAATAAAGACCTTTCCGGCCAGTTCAAAACGTGTGGTCAGGCTAGTGGCTCCGTCATTGGCTTTCATTTCTCCAAGCACCTTTGAATAATCAGATGGATCTACAACTACGGTAACATACCGGAAGTTCTTTGCAGAAGAACGAAGCAGGGTCGGTCCCCCAATATCAATATTCTCAATGGCATCAGCCAAGCTCACACCTTCTTTGGCAACGGTTTTTTCAAAGGCATAAAGATTTACCACTACCATATCAATAGGCGGAATAGCGTGGTCTTCCATCTGTTGCATATGGCCGGCATTGTCACGAAGGGCCAAGATGCCCCCATGGACCATAGGGTGTAAAGTCTTCACCCTGCCATCCATCATCTCCGGAAAACCGGTAAGATCTGAAACATCCTTTACAGAAACGCCCGCATCTCTTATTACTCGCGCCGTACCGCCGGTAGATACGATCTCTACACCCATATCCTCAAGTTCTTTAGCCAGTTCCGGCACACCTGCCTTATCAGTTACGCTAATGAGTGCCCTTTTTATCTTTGTCATATGTATTGACCGCCTTTATTGCTTGGATTCAAAAAAAGATACTAATAAATTTGAGCTATTAGCCTTTAGCTATTAGTTTAATATCGATATGGTCGGGACGAGAGGATTTGAACCTCCGACCCCAGCGTCCCGAACGCTGTGCTCTACCAGACTGAGCCACGTCCCGACCGAAGATCTATTTCATGGTTTTTGCAGTGTAATCATATATTCGCCAAGCCGGACCTTGTCAACAGAAGCATCTGCTGATATCAGGTTAATAAATATTTTAATTATACTACATGCACCAAGAGCAATCTATGTTTTTCCACAAAGTGGAGCGGCTTTTTTGTGGCCAAGAAGGAGACAAGGCTTATGAAGATTGAGTCATATCGCTTTGGTGAAATAGTAATTGATGGAATACGTTATACATAAAGACCTGAAAATTATTAGAGGAAAGACCTCTGGCAACTGGTGGAGATCACAGGGACATACCCTTCAAGTCTCTGATATCCCGGATGTTGTAGCTGCAAAACCCGATACCCTGATAGTCGGAACAGGTGCTTACGGCAAAATGGTGCTAAGCTCGGGGCTTTCGGAGGAACTCGCGTCCAGGGGCATCCGCATAGAGGCCCTTCCCACAGAATTAGCCATACAGAGGTTCAATGAATTGGCATCGCAGCTTGGACACGAGGCTGTTGCCTTTGTAGTTCACCTCACATGCTAGGGCCTCTTGCACACAGATCTACTGATTCTCCCCTTCCGGGTATTGTAGTTGCCGGTACACATAGCGGCTGCGGGAAAACAACAGTGACCCTTGCCATAATGGCAGCACTGAAAAAAAGGGGCCTTAAGGTGGCTCCTTTTAAGGTAGGCCCTGACTTTATTGATCCCGGACACCACGCCTCAGTGTGCGGATGCCCTTCTCACAACCTTGACGGGTGGATTGTAAGTAAGTCTTCAGTGCAGGAGTTGTACTCGCGGTATTGGGCCGGGGCGGATGTTTCAGTTATTGAGGGGGTGATGGGTCTCTTTGATGGTGCCGGGGGAACTTCTGAATCAGGTTCTACTGCAGAAATCGCAAAGTGGTTGGATCTGCCTGTTCTATTGATAGTGGATGTGCTTGGTATGGCAAGGAGTGTGGCCGCACTGGTCAAGGGCTATCTTGAATTCGATAGCGGCTTACGCTTTGCCGGAGTAGTCCTTAATAAAACGGGAAGTGAAAGGCATGCTGCGCTTTTGAAAGAGGCACTGTCTCCTCTGGGATTGTCATGGACCGGCACTCTGTTTCGTAATAAGGACATGCAGCTTCCATCAAGGCATCTTGGACTCATAATTGCTGAAGAAGGCGGTCTTGAAACAGAGCAAGCAGACCTCTTTAGAATCTGGTTTGAAAAAGGCTGCGATTTAAATTCATTGCTAAAAACAATCCGGCAAAACAAAAAAGACATACGGCCGGCTGATCAAACCGGAACAACAAAACGCCCCTGCATTTCCCATTCGCGTCCGGTGCGTATTGCAGTTGCAAAGGATGAGGCATTTTGTTTCTATTATCAGGCGAATCTTGACATCCTTGAAAAATTCGGTGCGGAAATCGTATTTTTCTCGCCCATTAGAGATCATTCCCTGCCTCCTGGAATATATGGGCTTTATCTTGGAGGCGGATACCCCGAATTGCACGCCGAAGCACTTTCAAAAAACAGGGACCTTCGAGAGGAAATACTGACCAAGGCCCATGGAAATCTCCCTATCTATGCAGAATGCGGAGGATTTTTGTACCTGTGCCGGGGCCTGGTTCAAAAAGAAGAGCCAAGGCCGGAACATCCGTGGGTCGGTCTGTTCCCTTTTATGGTAAATATGCAGAAAAGACGCTGTGCTCTGGGCTACAGAGAAATCATTTTAAAAAAGAACACTATACTCGGCCCGGTAGGCACAAGAATTAGAGGACACGAATTCCATTATTCCAATTTACTTGAGCCGATTTCTCAGGATAAATCAATAATCTCTGTTTACGAGGTCAGAAATGCCGGCAACAGCCTTCTTGCCCCTGAAGGTTACACGTGGAACAACACGCTTGCCGGCTATATACATCTACATTTTGGAAGTTGCCCCGATGCTGCAAGGAACTTCGTAGCCGAAGCGCGACGGCATTCTGCTCGTAACCGTTCAGAGTTCGCCGAAGATCTGAATCGTTGATTTGTGAATTCTGAGCCCACAATCTTCTTGCAAAAAACCCTTTATTTGGCTAAGAATTCCATGTCCTTAAAATTGAACAACAAAATTAAAATAGGAGATTTTTGACTATGCCAACAGGTCTGCGCTGGAAATTTATTTTGATGGCAGCACTTATTGCCTTGTCTGTGGTTTTTGTACTGCCCTCTTTCTATAAAGGTACGCCTGACTGGTTCAAAAAATATATCTACAGCGAGGGCCTGAAACTTGGCCTGGACCTCCAGGGAGGAATGCATCTTATCCTCAAGGTAGATGTGGACCAGGCAGTTAAAAACTCTGCGGATCTTGCCGCTACTGACCTTAAGGAGTCCCTGGGGCGCAGGCAGATAACATTGGTGCGCCGCCCAAGTCCAAACCCTGACGAAATACTGTTCTTTCTTCCTAACAAGGACGCAGTGGAAAGGGTAAAGGCCGTTCTGGAAGATGAATTCCCAAGCATCGAACTCGTAAAGGTAAAAGAAGAGGGAAAATTCCCCAGCCTGATATTAAGACTCTCCCAGGAAGAAGAAAAATTCATAAGAGAAAACGCGGTTGATCAGTCCCTGGAGATCATTCGTAACCGGATAGACCAGTTTGGTGTTACAGAACCTGTGATCGTCCGTCAAGGCGAGGAAGAAATAGTAGTCCAGCTTCCGGGAATCCAGGACCCTGAACGGGCCCTAAAGCTCATAGGACAGACCGCACAACTGGAGTTTAAGCTGGTGGATGACGAGGCCGGAGTAGACCTTGGAAGGCTTATCCGCCAGGCCATGGATAGCGGCCGCCTTCCAGCCGGTTATAACATTAAGGTCCTTAACTCGGTCCTGAAGGGCCAGATACCCAGGGACGATACCATTTGCTTCCTTAAGGATGTCGATGATCGCACAGGCAAAATCAAAAAGACGCCGATTCTTCTCAAGGACAAAACGCTGATGACAGGGGATACTGTAAAGACTGCCCACGTCCGGATCGGCGGGAATTACAATGAACCCTATGTTGCCCTTGAATTTACAGATCGGGGTGCAGGACTCTTTGATAAAATCACCGGTGATAATGTAGACAAACGTCTTGCCATTGTCCTGGACGGAGTGGCCCGCTCTGCACCGGTAATAAGGGAACGTATAGGAGGAGGGCATGCCCAGATTACCGGCTCATTTACTACTGAAGAGGCATCCGACCTTGCCATTGTGCTGAGAGCCGGGGCACTGCCCGCGCCGATCAGCATTATTCAAAACGTCACGGTAGGTCCGTCGCTCGGCCATGATTCCATACAGCACGGTCTGTATTCAGGCCTGCTCGGAGCAGCCTTGGTAGTTGTCTTCATGGTCATATATTATACTTTTTCAGGTTTCGTAGCGAACATAGCCATGGTCCTGAACCTGCTCTTCCTTATGGCTGTTCTGGCGCTTTTCCAGGCCACACTGACCCTTCCGGGCATAGCAGGCATCATACTCATCATTGGTATGGGCGTTGACTCCAACGTGCTGATCTTTGAGCGCATGCGTGAGGAAAGGGCACTTGGAAAGCCCCTTAAGGCATTTATTGACGGGGGTTATGACAAGGCCTTCTGGACCATCGTAGACGCCCATGTTACCA
>JAYEFH010000063.1:0-4505 GCA_034658555.1 Thermodesulfobacteriota bacterium
TACAAAAAATCGTGGCATTGCCTTATGTGCTCCGATTGCTCCCTATGAGCGATCAAGGCGACAGAACAGGGAGCTTATTTCCCGGTATGGTGGTTACATCGAGGTCTATCTCTCAACTTCTTTGGAAATCTGTATGAAACGGGACCGCAAGGGGCTGTATGCCAAGGCAGTTGCCGGAAAAATAAAGGGGGTCACAGGAGTTGATGATCCCTATGAAGAACCGGTTAATGCTGATATCACAATTGACACCACAGACGTTGGACCGGAGGAGGTAGCTCAGGAAGTACTATTTTGTCTCAAGAGTAAGGGGTATGTGGGGGAAGGTCTGAGGGTAAACGTTCACAGGGCACCGCATCTGCTTTGTTGTCGGGCACACTTGAAGTACAGGGAGTACGTCTGCGTACCCGTACGCCTTACATCTTAGGAATAGTCTTCTCTGCGTTTTCTGCGTTCTCAAGCGACCCTAGGGAGCGGGCGAGAGAAAAGAACATCTCTCACAGAGGTCACAGAGCACACAGAGTTAGGCCCAAAGTATAAGTCTTGTCTTCTCTGCGTCCTCTGTGGTCTCTAGCGACTATAGGGAGCGGGCGAGAGAAAAGAATATCTCTCACAGAGTACATAGAGTTATTGGCTGAAAGACGGCGATGAATATTCGATCAGACGATTATGACAGTCCCTGGAAGGAAATCCTGGAGGAGTATTTTCAAGATTTTCTGGATTTTTTCTTTCCTGAGATCGCATGCGAGATTGACTGGGATAAGGGTCACACTTTTCTCGATAAGGAACTGCAGCAGGTGGTGCGGGATGCTGAGTTAGGACGGAGGCTTGCGGACAAGCTGGTGCAGGTATGGCGCAGGGGCGGTGAAGAGACTTGGGTTTTGGTGCATGTGGAGGTTCAGGGACAGGAGGAAGCTGCTTTCGCCAAGCGGATGTATGTTTACAATTATCGTATCTTTGACCGTTATGATCGTCCGGTGGCCAGTCTGGCAGTGCTTGCAGATCAGAAGCCTGGATGGAAACCACGGAGTTTTGGCTATGAGTTGTGGGGTTGTGAGGTTGGAATAAAGTTTCCTGTGGTAAAATTGCTTGATTATTCTGAACGTTGGAAGGAATTGGAAGAAAACCATAATCCTTTTGCCATAGCTGTCATGGCTCATTTAAAGACCAGGGGGACCTGTTCGGATGAACTTGAGCGCAAGAGATGGAAGATTTATTTGATCAAACATCTTTACAAATGCGGATATCGAAAGAAAGATGTAATCAACCTGTTCAAATTTATTGACTGGATCATGAGTCTGCCTGAAGATCTTGATGATCTCTTTTGGCAGGAAGTGCGTCAATACGAGGAGGAGAAGAACATGCCTTATGTTACCAGTGTGGAAAGGATAGGGATCAAAAAAGGTATCCAGCAGGGCATCCAGCAGGGCATCCAGCAGGGGCGTCGTGATGGATTGATTGAGGCCATAGAGATGGGGCTTTCCATAAAGTTTGGGGCTATTGGACTAAAATTGTTGCCGGAAATCCGAGCAATGGCGGATCTCGATCGGTTAGAGATGGTAAAGGAGGCCATTAAGGCCGCTCACGATGTGTCCGAATTGGAAAAACTTCTAAAATAGCTTTGGGCTATCTCCCGTTTTGTCTGTGCCCAATCCTCTAATCCTGAGTGTAGCGAATAGAGTTTGTTGAGTTTGTTGGGTTTGTTGGGTTTGTTGGGTTTGTTGAGTTATTGAGTTCGTTTAATCCTCTAATCCTTCTTTTTTCTCTCTGCGTTCTCAAGCGACCCTAGGGAGCGGGCGAGAAAAAAGAATATCTCTCACAGAGGTCACAGAGCACACAGAGTTTTTAGGAATTGAATGAAAAGAAACGAGATGCTATTATAGGTGTATGCGGATGAATTGATATCACTTTTTAGTCTGATTCTTGCGCATCCAGCTTTATAAATGGCCATATCAAGTACCAATTCATCTGCATGTATCTATAGTTGTAAGTTTATTGAAGGAGCTTTCTTTTATTGAATTTAGGGAGTTAAACAAAGCAAATAAAACAAGAAAGGCTTCAGATTTTCGAGAACTTTTTGGGATATGGAAAGGCAGAGAAGTTACATTAGATGATTTACGTCAAAAAGCGTGGTAGAGGAAAACTTCGTGATTTTGTGTGATACCAATGTAATAATCGGGGATGGTTCCCTATCATGTGATGTATAAAAGAGTTGTTTGTGGCTCATAATGATGGAATGTTTGCCCTATGTAGGAGCGAATCTATGTATTCGCCCTTAATTCAATTCCCATTTGGCTGGATTGATGATGATGTATTCCCGTATGTGATGCAATTCGTTTTTAAATAATGTATGGGCAAACCCCCTGTGGTTGCATATTGTCAGGGCAGGCAGGCACGGGGGTCTGCCCCTACGGGATATTGCCGAATACATTTTCATTAATTGTAGGGACGGGTTTCAAACCCGCCCCTACAGGTTGGGGGCACATTCCACAAATATCTCGGATATATCACAACGCATGGAACCATCCCAGGAAATCACAATGAAAGCCGTAAAGGCAAAACGAGCAACTTTCAAGGTGAGCAATCCTGGGAAAGCCCTCCATTGCATATTTTATTCACCCGTGAGGATAATGTGATTGTTGCGAAATGTCTTAATTTTACCATTTCATCTCATGCATGGCAATGACGAAAAGGAAGCCATACATTCACTAACTGAAGCAGTGAAAGAATATTTAATAACAGCCCTTGAAAACAATGCGATTAATACAATTTATGACCCTGCACATAGCAAATACTGGCGGATGTTCAATCCAATCGTCCATTGACGTACGTTATGCCTAAGCCGCCAGAACTGCGAAGGGTTGCAAGGATACTCAAAAAGTGTGGGATATATTGCAAATATAGTGACAAAGTACCCCATTAAAACGCCATTACCTTTAGGAGGCTTTTTAAAATGGATCTAAATGTAACCATTGAAGTATGGCATAAAGACAAATGGTATATTGCTAAATGCCCTGAATTGGATTTTATATCCCAAGGGAAAACTAGTGAAGAGGCCAAGAAGAATCTTTTAGAAGTTATCCAAATACAATTTGAAGAAATGAGTCAAATAGGCACCTTGGATGAATATCTCGCCGAGTGCGGCTATGAAAAGCAAAACAATACAATCATTCCTAAAACAGAAATGATTGGATTTGAGAAATATTCATTACAGGTAGCATAAATGCCAAGAATAGCGCCTACTAATTGGAAAGTACAGATGAAGGTTTTTCAACTTTACGGTTGCAGGTACAAACGTAAAAAAGGATCTCACCATATTTTGACTCATTCAAATGCAAAACGGGCAGTTGTAATTCCTGAATGAACTTAGCGCCCTTAGGGCGGACTTCTCTGACAGGATCAACAGGATTTACAGGATTTCTTAATATTTTTTATCCTGACAATCCTGTTGATCCATTTTGGCTCAACCGGAACTGGTGTGATGCTGCCAACATGACCGCAACCTGACATGCAACAGATCTGAAAACAAGCTGGCTCAACCTGGATCTCATGATGAGTGATGGCAGATTCCTGCTTAGTGAATTTTCTCCAGTATGGCATCATTACAAATACAAGGAGAAGCCTTCTTTCATCTACAAGGACGACTATAATATAGATGTTCCACTGGAAGTCTCACTCGATCAGGAACGTATCATCGTCGAATCCATGATCAATGCGGTAGAGAGAAAAGGCTAAAATAACTATCTCTGCGGTCTCTGCGGCATCGAACGGGCATAGCGAGTGGACGGTGAATATTTTTTTAATCAGTAAAATCAGTATCCTATAGCTCGAACGTGTCGTAGCTCTGGGTGTTTTGCTGGACCAAGTAACTATAAAAATCACTGATTTAGGAATTAAAGGTAAAGAAATGCCAACAATAGCTTATGACTATAAGGAAGAACTTTTTAAACAAATTCAAGGATTGCCTGATGAGAAGATTAAAGAAATCCTCGATTTTACATACTTTATAAAAGCAAAGGATGCTATTGATCCTTCTCAGGCTTATTTTTGGACTAGGAAATGGCAGGAAATGGAAAGGGAAGTAGATCGAGATAAAGAAAGAGGAGATATCATAGGGGATGGATCAATAAGCGTTTTGCTAGAGAAACTGAATAAATGAAAATCAGGGCCTATAAGAGGTTCAAGCGGGCATATCGTGATTTGCCAAAACATATTCAGAAAAAAACAGATAAACAACTTGCTTTACTTGCAGAAAATATGCAACACCCATCCCTTCATACTAAAAAGATAAAAGGTAGGGAAGGAATATGGGAGACAAGGATTGACCTTTATTATCGGCTCACATTTGAAATTATTGAGGATACGATGTTCTTACGTGTGACTGGAAGTCATGATGAAGTCTTAAGAAATCCATAAAAGAAATAAACTTTAAATTTGGACACAGATGATCACAGATTTTCAGGATACTAAGCATTAAGCATAGTGTAGCGGATGGTGAATATATTTTT
>JAYEFH010000064.1:0-4477 GCA_034658555.1 Thermodesulfobacteriota bacterium
CTGCACCAGGTCGTGCCCAGAAGCTTATTTTCTCCATGCTCATACAACATGCCAGGACTCCAAAATTCCCAAAGCCATTCGGAAAAAATCTTTCTCGTTCAACTTTGCTTGCACCTCTCATAAAAAAGACATAGAATAAACCATGGAAACAAGGACTATACGTGTGGCAGATCGGGGTTACCTCGTGCTTCCTGCCAAACTTCGCAAAAAGTATAATATAAAAAAAGGGACCAGGCTTCTATTACGTGAAGAAGCGGATGAAATCATCCTTAAGCCAATCCCCTCATTCACTGATCGTCTGGTAGGTCTTACAAAAGGGGCATTCGGACAGACTGGTGATGAGATACAGAAATGGCTTGATCGAGAGCGAGAAGAACGATAGTGCTCATAGACCACCAAAAACTAAAGAAAAGGCTTTGGGATCAAACCGTCCTCATAGACACCAACATAATAATCTATTTGCTGGAGGAGACTCCTCCTTATGCTGATCTGGCCCGATTTGTTATGAGGAATCTTGAAGATGGCCGATTTTTCGGCGTTCTGTCATTGATCTCTGTGGTAGAGGTTATGCAGGGGCCATTAAGGAAAGAGCAGCCAGGCTTAGCCCAAGACGTGAAAAGTTATCTCCTGACTTTCCCTAATATAAAGTGTCAGGGTATTGACGAGAGGGTCCTGGATCTTATTGGTCGAGACTCCAGGGTATCGTGGAAAAACTTGAGGACAATAGATTCTCTTATTGTATCCTGCGGGTTGGTCAGAAATGCAACCGCCGTTTTATCCAACGACCTGCGCTGGAAGCGGGCTATCTCCTCAGATTTTATAGTATAGATTCAAGAAATTCTGACGATAAGGAAAGTACAATAAATAACTTGAACAAATTAATGTTTTTTTTACCGTCTTATTCGTTGCTCGTCGATCACATAACCCGTTATGTTCGCTCCTCGCGCCTTGAATACAACAAAAAACCCTATTAATTTTTGTTCAACTTATTTATCTCCCGTTCCTAAGGATGTTGACACCATGGAGCACAAAAGTATTCCATTAAATGAACGTATTATCTTTGCCTTAGATGTAGACTCCAAAGAAGAGGCAAAAAAATGGGTTGATCTCTTAGGAAACCACATAAATTTCTATAAAGTCGGTCTGCAATTGTTCCTGGCGGAGTGGTTTCCTGTTATCGAAATGATTACAAAGCGTGGCCATAAGGTCATGGTTGACCTCAAATTTTTTGATGTTCCGAAAACAGTCAAATCGGCTCTCAGGCAGTTGAGAAATAGAAATATTACTTTTGCCACTGTGCATGGCAATGATCCAATCCTTCGGGCGGCAGTTGAAGAAAAAAGTGGGGTTAAAATTCTGTCTGTTACCGTATTGACCAGCTATGGCGAAGAAGATATGGAGGAAATGGGCTTTTCCGGTACAGTCGAGGCTTTGGTTTTCAGCCGGGCAAAGCGTGCTTTAGAGCTGGGGTGTGACGGCGTTATTTCTTCCGGTCTTGAGGCACCTCGCCTAAGAAACGCTTTAGGTGACCGTTTTCTTATAATTACTCCCGGTATCAGACCAGGCAAAAATATTGAAATCCCTGAAGATGATCAAAAACGAATCATAACAGCTCAAGATGCCATAATAAATGGTGCTGATTATGTGGTTGTCGGTCGTCCTATCAGGAAAGCTAAGGATCCCGTTGCGGTCGTAGAATCCATGCAAAATGAAATCCAAAAAGGGTTGGATTCATAATTTGTTTTTTCCCTTCAGGTTCCTAAGCTTCTCAAGGACAGATGCCATGTCTGCGGGCAGCTTGCTTTCCCATTTCATTTTTTCCCGTGTGATCGGATGAGTAAACTGCAAACAGGCGGCGTGAAGCATCTGTCTTCGGATCGGAATGACTGTATGTCCAATACTGAATTCCGTCGGCCCACGATATAAGGAATCACCTAGGACAGGATGCCCCATGGAACTCATATGGACACGGATCTGATGTGTCCTCCCTGTACGTATCTTTAAAGATAAAAGGGTTGAGCCCCTGAGTTCTTCAACAACCTGCCAGTCGGTAATGGCAGATTTCCCTTTTCTGGATCTGATGGACATCTTTTTGCGATTAACAGGGTGACGTCCAATGGCTGAATCCAAACGACCGCTCCTATCACGGAGCCTGCCCCGGACCAGGGCCAGATAGGTCTTGTCAATCATTCCCGACTTGAATAGCTCTGTTAATCCCATGTGAGCCTCATCATCCTTTGCCACAATCATCAGGCCTGATGTGTTCTTGTCAAGCCTGTGTACAATGCCTGGTCTGAGATACCCGCCTATACCCGAAAGATCCTGGCAATGGTGCAGAAGGCCATGAACCAGGGTGTAATCCTCATCCCCTGCCCCTGGATGGACAACAAGACCATCTGGTTTGTCCAGCACAAGCAGGTGGCTGTCTTCATAAACGATTGCCAGGGGAATCGGAACAGGTTTAACGGATAGCGGTTTTAAGGCAGGGATATGGATATCAATTCTGTCTCCTGCATGAACCCTAAGACTTGAGGACGTTCCTGAATGTCCTCTGACTTTTATATGGCCGTCGTGGATGAGTTTTTGAATTTGCGACCTTGAGAGTCCAAGGTCCCTTAATGCAAGAAATTTATCCAGTCTATTTCCTGTGCCATCGTCATTTACATTTATAAATATGTACTTGGCGATATCTGCCATACTGCATGACACTCAGCTCAATTTTTAGTAAGCGTTCACGGGGCACCGCATCTGCTTTGTTGCCTGCCTGCCGGCAGGCAGGTCGGGCACTTGAAGTACAGGGAGTACGTCTGCGTACCCGTACGCATCATCTGCAGCACCCTTAAACGCTTACAGTTCGGTGGTGCGGTAAAATGGGCGTTGTAATCCTGTGAACGGTTACAATTTTTATTAGTTCGTAGTTCGTTGGGCGATGTATGCCATACGTGGCTGTTTTAAAAGATGAACATCAATGTTCATTACTAAAATTAGATCCCCAACATGTGAATGCGCCAAGAGCAGCAGGAAACATGCTAGGCTTCAACCTCAACCTCTGCGTTCACACTATCAAAGATAGATTCGATTCCCTCGGTGATCTCTTCTTCTTTTTTATCCTTGGCAACGGAAAGTTCCTTAACTAGCAAAGCCTTGGCAGTATCCAGCATCTTTTTCTCCCCAAATGAAAGTGGCTTATCCATTTGCAGGATATAGAGATCCCTCAAGACAGTTGCCAGATCGAAAATCGAACCTGTTTTTACCTTATCCATGTACTCCCGGTAACGACGGTTCCATGTCTGTGGAATGAACTTTATGTCTTTTTTCTCTAAAATGGCATAGACCTGTTCGACCTCACTATCAGAAATAACTCTCCGGAGTCCGATGTGTTCGGCGTTTTTCCTGGGGACCATTATTTTCATATCATTGTCAAGGATACGTATTACATAAAAAACATGTTCAATCCCGGATATTGTTTTTTCCTCTATACCCTCGATCAAACCCACACCATGTGCAGGATACACTGCTAGATCGCCAACATTAAACATACTGATTAACCTCATAATAGCTTCAAAAAAAATCCATAAAATGTAATCGTTTTAAAAATCAATATAACATATTTTCCAATTTTCTGAAACATGCCGGACCAGGTATCCTACCCCCGGAACATCTGGACCTTTTCACCAACTTGGTGGTGTTTTGATACGGGGGAAGGGAAATACTTTCTAAGAAGAGTGGGGACTTGGTGGATTTGATCAATGGTGGCAATTATGCAAAAGGCTTTATGACGAATAATGTCGTTTCAGCTTTGCCAGTTCCTCAGAAGTGTTTGCACTGGTGAAACATTTAAGGGAGGGACATATCTTCAGGATATCAGCAGGACTGACGATGTGGCACGGTATGTCTTTCAACAGAGATTGAAGGCTTAGTCTACCGGCACTGATTCGGTTATCAACAATGGGGAGAATGGATTTGTGATAGATGGCATGCAGTGGTTCAAGACCGCGAGGCGTGCCTGGTATCACAACAGGGGCCCATGTAGGGATCTCCCACATCAGATTGAGTAGTTCTGAATTCAGAAGCGGCATATCACATCCCAGCAAAAAAATCCTTTCTGCCTTTGCATGGCGGAGCGCGCTTTGAAGTCCGGCCAAAGGGCCCAGTCCGGGCAGGATATCCGGAAAGACCGGAAGCCCTGAATATGCGTATGCTTCAGGTTCGTTGGCTATAATGATAACTTCCCGGCAAGCGCCTATGGCCGCTTGTGCTACGGCATCTATAACATGGCCGGTGAACCAGGGAGCCAGGGCTTTGTTGCTGCCGAATCTTTGACTTTTTCCTCCTGCCAGAATGGCGGCCGAACGTGATGAATTTGGTGATTTGGTGATTTGGTGATTTGGTGATTTGGTGATTGAGGGATTGTAGTCAATAGAATGCATTCAATGAACCTCTGAGCCTTGAACCCTTCAACCTAAAACCCTTCCCA
>JAYEFH010000065.1:0-4461 GCA_034658555.1 Thermodesulfobacteriota bacterium
AGTCCTCTCTGTTGCATGATATTCGGGAAAATTCAGGGATAAATCAGCGCATAATATGCCTACCAGGGTAAGACCGGGAAAGTCATGACCTTTGGTGATCATCTGGGTACCCACAAGTATATCAAGATGCCCTTCCCGGAAATTAAGGATAACATTTTCCAGATGCCTTCGGGTTCGTACTGTATCCCTGTCCAGCCGTGCGATCCTGGCACCGGGGAAAATTTCCTCAAGGTCGGCTGCAATTCTTTCAGTGCCATAACCAAAGGTTTTGACCGCCTGTCCCTTGCATTGTGGGCAGACAGGCAGGGCAGCCGATTCCATCCCGCAGTAGTGGCAACGAAGCACGCCGTCTTTTTTGCTTTTCGACCTTTTATCTCCACGATGCCACGTAAGCGTGACCTCACAGTGGGGGCACCTGAACACATGCCCGCAATCAGGGCAAAAAATATAGGTTGCAAAACCCCGCCTGTTAAGAAACAGCAGGACCTGCTCTCCTCTTGCTAATGTATCCCCTGTCGCATCTTTAAGTTCTTGGGAGAGCCATTCAGGTCTTGCTGACTCTAGTTTATGGTGTTGATCCTTTTTCTCTTTTTTTCTGCGATCTACGACTACTACCTCGGGAAGTGATCGTTTGGCTACTCGTTTTTCCATAGTAACCAACTGATATTTGCCAGAAAGGGAGTTTTCGAAACTTGATAGAGAAGGAGTGGCGGACCCCAGAATCACTGTTGCCTCTGACATCCGGCCACGTAACAAGGCCATATCCCTTGCCTGATACCGGAATTTTTCAGACTGCTTGTACGAGGGATCGTGCTCCTCGTCCACTACAATAAGACCAATATCAGATAATGGGGCAAAAATGGCGGATCGGGTCCCAATAACTATTTTGCTTTTTCCTTCTTTTATCCTGAACCACTGATTACGCCTCTGGGCCTCTGTCAGGCCGCTGTGAAGCACTGTCACTTCCTCACCGAACCTGCCGACGAACCAGCCCACTGCCTGAGTGGTCATGGCAATCTCAGGCACCAGTACCAATACGCTGCGGCCTTGTTTGACGCACTCTTTAGAGGCCTGAAGATAGATCTCTGTTTTTCCGCTGCCGGTCACTCCATGCACAAGTATGGGGTGATAGGCCATGGTAGCAAGGGCATCACGAACGGCATTAAATACTGTTTCCTGCTCTTCGGTGAGCTGAAAGGTGACCTCGGTTGACCAGGGCGGAAACTCCGGGCGGCAGTCCTTGCTCTTTGGCAAACCATTACTGATTTGGGATATGCGTCGATTCCTGGCGGATAAAAGCCCCGGTGGCATGGCCTCTGCCATTACCTGTCCTATGGGATAAAAATAATATGATGAGGTCCATTCAAGAAAACTGATAAGGGATTTAGGTAAGATAGGTCCTTGATCAAGTATCCTTTTGACCTTTTTTAAATTCACAGAGGGTGGCTTTTTTGCAGGGGTCCCCCATGCCACCCCGACCATGTTCCTGCGACCTACAGGAACCAGGACCCGGCTACCTTTAGCGGGGGAAAAAGTATGTCCTGACAAGATGTAGGTAAGGGCCGTGTATATGGGCAGGGGTACTACAACATCTATCAGTTGATTGCAGCCGGGAGAATTAAGCTCAACAGGTGTTTCGTCTTTCGCCTGAGAAGAACATTCCTCAATCATCCAGATCAGCGACCAGTTTCTTCAGGTAGTCCTTAAATCTTCCACCAAGATCCGGATGTGCAAGGGCATAATTCACGGTAGCCTGAAGGTATCCCATTTTGTCTCCGGCGTCATATCTGCTGCCCTTGAACTCATAGGCATAGAGTCCCCGTTCTTTTCGGAGACAGTCCAGGGCATCTGTCAACTGAATTTCACCGCCTACCCCTGGAAGAGTTCTGTGCAGGCAACTATATATCTCAGGCCTTAATACATACCGGCCGATTATGGCAAGATTGGATTTGGAAGTGCCAGGCGCAGGTTTTTCAATAAGTCTCTCTACCTTGTAAACCCCTTCCGCCACTTCTTCACCCTCTATGATCCCATATCTGTGAGCTTCATCCAAAGGGACCTTTTGTACGGCGACAACGGATTCCTGAAATTTTTCAAAGACCTTTAGCATCTGAAAAACACACGGGACCTTGGCATCTACCATATCGTCGCCGAGCACAACTACAAATGGCTCATTGCAGATTACCGGTTCTGTGACCTTTACAGCATGTCCAAGGCCCAGAGGCTCTTTCTGACGGACCGAAACTACCTCGATGAGATCGGATATGTGATGAACCTCCCTGAGAAGATCCAGCTTACCCTGCTGGGCCAAAAAAATCTCAAGCTCAAAGGAGTAATCAAAATGGTCTTCAATGGCTGACTTCCCTGATGCAGTTACCAGGACTACCTCTTTTATGCCGGATGCAACTATCTCTTCCACAATATACTGTATGGTCGGCCGGTCCACTATGGTCAGCATTTCTTTGGGAATGGCCTTTGTGGCAGGCAGAAATCTTGTTCCAAGGCCCGCTACCGGGACCACGGCCTTTCTAACTTTCATCACATTATTCTCCTTTTTTTATTTTTCTGAGGCCATGGCCAGACTGGAATCTACAACTACCCAGTTAACTCTTGCCAGCCAGGCATCCAGATAGGCCAAAGGTTGCCCTATAAAGTCCAGTATATATGCATGCTCAGCCATATCTACAACCAGCAAGGGTTCAAGCCCCAAGGGCCATTCTGAGTCATTGTCCAGGCCAAAAATTACCAGTCGTTTTGATTGATTATCCCACGCAAGTATGCCCCAAGCCCTCACTGCCATTGCAGTGGCCCTGAATTTTACCCACCACTGATCAAAAGAACCAAATGATTTCTCCAGGGCCTTACTGATTTTTTGCCCGGGTTTAACGCTTTTAGGTGTCAATGCATCAAAATACAATTCATGAAATCTGACTGCGTTGTGCAGCTCGATCCAGGCCAGTACATGATTGCGCCATTTGCCGGCAAGAGGATTTGCCAAAGCAAGATCAATTGTCCGATTCTGTGATTCCACTTCGGACAATTCCTGGCGATATCTTTCAAGAAGGGCCAGATGTTCCCGAATAATCGTTGCTGAAAATCCCTCAAGTGCTCCAATCAAACCCCTGTATTTTTGGATATCGGGAATAGCTGTTTTTTGCCCAGCCTTTGCTATCCCCGCTGACGGTCCTTCGGCTGCGGCTTCTGAAAGGCCGGTTACCATGACGGCGGCACCGGCTAATCCTTGTAAAAAGCTGCGACGGTCAAGGTTATGTTCGTCCATTATGTACCTTTTTATTTTATGCTAAACTAAGATATAATCGAATTTTATAAAGTTTAAAGTGCCTAAAACACATCCTCCTCCACCTTGGCCTTGCATTCAGAAAAGACCTTGTAGGCTATTTCCTTGGCCTCAAGGGCCTGGGAGAGAATTTCGGAAAGACCTCCTAAGTCAGAAGGACTTATTGTTAAATCCACTCCCATTGAAAAGGCCTGCATGGAGTCAAGGCGATCTCCTCCCGAATGGACATGGATCACGAAGATATTTCTACGTATGTCTATCAAAAGAGAGCTTATATATTCCTGAATATCGGCTAAATCGTCTTCTGGCTCAGGCCCATTTTGATACAAAATAATCAAATCATATGTGTGATATCTAAACCTGAACCTGATGTCATCCTGTTGATTGATCAACCTTACCTCATACCCCAAGCCGGTCAGCTCTTTCTGCAACAGTTCCTTTTCCTGGGATTCAGGACAATAGACAAGTGCTGTTTTGGTACCTGGCTCAAAAGATTCAAAGCCTTGCGATTCAGTAGTAACTGTTTTTTTATTTGTCGATATGGGAATTCTTTTGGAAGGGGCCGCTATCTTTATTCGCTTTTTACAGTTCGGACATGTAAAATACGCTACACTATCTGACGGCAACTTTTCTTCAGCTATTTTGTAATGCCTGCTACAGCCGGTACAAATTACATCCACCTTACGATCTCCTATGCTCAAAAAAAATCTTTGGGTTCTTCTTCCCAATCAGAGTCTATGCTCAACCCATTGATGTCAGATGTATTCTCACCTCTCCTGCTCTTGACCTGATCTATTCCCTGACGCACGCTTGCCCGACTGCTGGCGTATGCCAATGATGTCTCTTCGTCGATAATGCCTTGTTCGAAGAGTTGAACAATATGTTGATCAAAGGTCTGCATATTATACGCCTGACCATTTTCTATGATCTCGTAAAATGTCTTGCCCTCGCTTTCTCCATTTATAATAGAGTCCTTGACACGGATGTTATTTTGCATGATCTCAAAGATGGCCACCCTTCCGCCCTTTATTTTGGACAGCAGTCTTTGCCCAACCACCCAGCGCAAACAATCCGCCAGGCGGGTCCTGACTTGGCGTTCTTCCTCTATTGAGTACATTCCCAGGATACGATTGATGGTATGGCCCGCGCTTGTCGTGTGGAGG
>JAYEFH010000066.1:0-16802 GCA_034658555.1 Thermodesulfobacteriota bacterium
TAGATAATTAAAAAAATATTTGGAACAACGAACAAGGAACCGCAGAATGTCGCAGGGAAGTAAAAAAGAATTATCACGAAAGCACGAAAAATTGAAAACACGAAAGGGAAGTCTGAATAAAAAAATAAGGCACTGGTCAATATTTTGACCAGCGCCTTATTGCTGAATGAAATTATTTAAGATAGATATATATCTTTAGAATTCAACAGCCAATTGACCGAAGAGTAGATCCTGCGAATTTCGGTCGTTATGATCATCCTTATCATAATAATCATATATGTAGCCAACAGAGAAGACCGTATCGTCGAAGATCTCCTGGTTGAAGTTGATTCCGTAACGTTCTTTCGGGAATCCTAGACCCTCACCGTCGTCAGATCCTGCAACCTTAAGGGTAATCTCCAGATTTTTCCACCAATTGTAATTGTATCCAACCTCAAGATTCCATACTTCCGGCTTTGCAGCGTAACCAATTCCACCTGTCTGTGTATAAGCCCAAGTGACAGGGTCGACACTAGTATTTGGTACCAATTCCATATGTGCACCATCACTCTCATCAAATTCTTCAGTAGCGGTCATATACTCGGCATCAAAGAAAAAGCCCTGCAAGCCAACATGGAAATAGACAGCAGCTCCGGGAGTATAACTGTCAATGTCGCCTCCCAGATGATCCTCTATGTGGTCAGACTCAGCTATGTTGGAGATATATGAGGCACCAACAAGCATGTCTAGATCCTGAGTTTCATCCTCAAAGGCATAGTTGGCATCGAATCCATAACTTTCAATAACATTGTCCCCGTCACCTTCCTCTACGTCGCCGTTGAAGACATAAGCTGAAACAGTGAAACCTTCCAGTTCGGCTCCGATCAACAGGGCCTTTTCGTTTGTCTCACCCAGGAGCAGGGTAAGAGGCGCATGAATGAGTGGATCATCCGGGAAATGCTCAAGGAGTGCGCCAAAAGGCACAAACATTTTACCAGCCATCAGAAAAGCAGGTGTTGCTTCCTCATTTGCAATGGTGATAATGGCTGTATCTACTTCAAAATTGGTATCATCGTTTTCAAAGGTCGGATCCTCATAAAGCAGAGCCATTTCCGCGCTGACCCAGTCATTGACCTCTGCTGCAATTCCGAGTTCAACAGTAGTCATCGCAAGATCACTGTCCTGTTCATGGCCCCCAACGTTCATGTCAGTGCTGTGGTATGCACCCCCAAACTCAAGCAGACCATGAATATGGATAGTATCTTCTATGCGTCCCAAGATCGATTCCGCCCCGGCATACGCGGGTTCTGCAACTGCCCTCGGTTCGGCAATCCGTTGTTCCAACTGATTAAGTCGATCAGTGAGTGCCTGGTTTTGCTGAATCAGCTCCTGAACCTGTTGCTCCAGATTACCATCTGCTGCCAAAGAATTCGGTGCCCAGGAAATCATTCCCACTGCTGCAATGCACAAGCCTAGCAACAGAGCTTTCAAAGTTTTTAAATACATAATCGTCCTCCCCTTCCCTAAAGGTTGTTTTGATTTACATACAGGTTGATTACTCTTTGGTCGATATCACAAAATACATTATTTTTTTTACTTAGCAACAAGAAAATGCTCTGTCAAGGTAACTTTTGAAAAAAAGCCTGACTACCTACTTAGTGCCTGAACGAAAAAACCGTTCAAACACAATAATGGTCCCCGACCTAAATAGAGAAAACAAAATTTGGGGTTTCCGTTCAGGCACTACTTATTTATTATTACCACATCATGAACTTTTAGTCAAAATCGCGCATAGCCTGATGGATGTATTCTGAAATAAGTTCAGTGACTATGAGTTGTGAAGGTACTGCCGGCGGCATGAATTTACTGAATTCGCCATTCCTCTGTTTCACGCCGGATCTCTTCCGTCTTTTGAAGCTCGAAGCGGAGGCGGCTCAGTTCCTTTTCCAGACTTTGTATCTCTTCCCGCAGGTTGTTAACACTGGATTGATGCTTGTTGTACTCTGATTTTAATTGAAAAAATTTTTCTTCAGTGGACAGGAATTCTTCCAATAGCTTTGCCTCTCCGGGCATTTCGTACTTACATGTTTTAGAGCGTATGATCCTGATGTATTCATCCTTGGCCCCATCAAAGGCAAATAGATAAAACGCCGCCTTGCATGAATAACCAGGGTCCTTGAGCAATTGTTTCAGGTTGGAAACGGCCTTATCAACCTGGCCGTCTCTCAGGTGTAGAATAGCCTTTTCCCATTCGACATTGTGGAATACTGTTGAACACCCAAAGAACAATAATGTCAGGAAGAATATGGCAAAATAGACCAGAAAGCAGCCCCTTTTCCTGGTAAAACTGCGACACCTTCCGGTGGTGGACTTTCTACCCAAATTTTACCTCCATGGGCCAGGATAATCTCCTTGGCAATTGCCAATCCGAGTCCGGCCCCGTCTTTTATTCGAATATGTTGAATCTGGTAAAATTTATCGAATATCTTTTCTGTTTCAGATTTATCTACTCCGGGTCCGGTGTCAATAATACCAATTCTTAACCATTTATTATTATCATTATTATCTGCGTATTCCAAGATGATTTTAATTTTTTCATTTTCAGGACTAAATTTCACGGCATTGTGTATGATATTCATAAATGCGCCAAATAGTCCTTCTTTATTAACCGGTATATTCTTTTTCAGTCCTGATACAGAACTTAGCTCTATGTCAAGATTTTTCCCCTGGGCCATGGGTCCTAATGTCTGGATGATATCCGAAAAAATCTTTGTGATGTCCAAAGGACGTTTTTTAATAGCTTTAATCCTTGCCTTTAGTCTGGAAAAATGCAGAAGATCGTCTATCAGGGTATGAAATCGGCTCATATTTCTATTTAATATAGTCAGCAAGTTCTGCTGTTCTTCATTTAGGCTACCTATCTGGGGCTCAGCAAGGAGTTTGGAGGCTTCCATCATGGAAGTCAGGGGAGTCTTTAATTCGTGGCTCGCTATTCCTACGAAATCAGTCTTTAGCTTGTCCAGTTCCTCGAGCCTTTTTGCCATATTATTAAATGCCTCTGCAAGCTTTCCCAATTCGTCCCTGGACTCTATAGTAATAGGTTGGTCGAAATAGCCTCGGCCAACGATTTCAGTGCCATGACGAAGGTGATCTATTGGCTTTTTTATATATTTGTACAGGAACCATGCGGCAAAAAAAACGAATAAAATAATGGCTGAGATCAACACAAATATGGTTATGTTCCTTGCCTGCGAGCTAAGGGACGAGATTGTGGAAGATCTGAGACTAATCGCCTTTTGTGCTCCCTTTTCCAGATCATGAAGCCCTGTCATTATGCTGGAGATTATAGCCTTCACTTCGTTTTCTCGTTGAGCCTCAATAGGTGTGATCTCAGGCGGGCTACTTTTTGGTAAGCTTGCATTGGCAATACCGGCAAGCTTTTCGAGTTTATCCAGATTAAGCTCAATGTCATTAACAATAGAGATAATTTCTTTGGGACCGTCTCTTTGTACACTGGTCAAATTGTCCTTAAATTCCTGGATTAGGGATATAAGAGAGTGGTAGGCGTCCTCTTTATATAGAGTTACGAGACGACGCCCCTCAGCTTCCATTGAAGGGGGTATTGCTTTAAGTTGCTCTATGGTTTTAGATAGTTCTAAGTCGTGTTTGGCTACGCTCGTCGCAAAATGTTCCAGTTCTGACAGGCTGTAGATTGATACCCCACAAGGCAGTATCATAATGAGCGAAAGTATCAGGTAGCCAAAAAAAAGTTTATTAAAGAGGCTTAGGCTGTTGTTTAGTAATCTCATTATTATAGGACTTTAACATAACTCAAATATATCTCTCAACAGAAAATAAAATAGAAAAGAAAATGGACAACAAATCCAAGATTGGACCAGTGGATAAAAATACTACTTCAAGTAAACGAATACTGCTCGTTGATGATGAGGAGGACATACTCGTAACGACAAAGAAGCGCCTCAAGCTCTTTGGTTATGAAGATGTGATTACAGCCTCAGATCCTATAGATGCCCTTAAGATATTCAAGGATCAGGAGGGAACGATTGATCTCCTCCTGTCTGACCAAAGGATGAACAACATGAGCGGTCAAGAGCTCATGGAAAAATGTCGAAAAATTGATCCTGATCTTCAGACCATTATTTTTACCGCCTACGGCACTATAGAGAACGCAGTTGAGGCCGTAAAGGCCGGGGCCTTTTCCTATGTCGAAAAACCAATAAATCATGAGGACCTGGCCTTGAAAATAAAAGGTGCTCTTGAGAAGAGGGAATTGTTGAAAAAGGTGGCTGACCTTGAACGTATAGTGGTAGATCAATTCCAGTTTGCTGACATGATTGGCACCAGCCCACAGATAAAGGCCGTATTCAGACAGATAGTCCAGGTCGCTCCTATTGAAAGCACTATAACCATCTACGGTGAATCAGGAACCGGAAAGGAATTAGTGGCTAATGCCATACACTTCCACAGCCAAAGAAACAAAGAATCTTTTGTGGCTGTTAATTGTGCGGCTATCCCGGAGACGTTACTGGAAGACGAGTTTTTTGGTCATGTAAAGGGGGCCTATACAGGCGCTGTAAGCAATAAGATAGGTTTTTTCAGACAGGCCCATAAGGGCACGCTGTTTCTGGATGAAGTGGGGGAGATGAGCGAGGCCATGCAGGCCAAGCTACTGAGGGTCATAGAGACCGGAGAAATAAAACCCCTGGGGAACGACAATGTGCATAAGGTGGATGTGAGATTGATAGTGGCAACCCAGAGAGACCTCGGCAAACTGGTTAAAGAAGGTCGTTTCAGAGAGGATCTGTATTACAGAGTTCATGTAGTTCCAATCACTATTCCCCCTTTGAGGGAAAGGCGAGAAGATATTCTCCTGTTAATGCAACATTTTTTTAAGAAATACGAAACCAAGATGGGTAAAGATATCAAGAAAATCGAGGGGGATGTTATTGATGGTTTCCGAACATATACCTGGCCGGGGAATGTCCGTGAGTTGAAAAACGTAGTTGAATATCTTGTTGCAATTTGTACAGGAAACACCATAACCAGCGCAATGTTTGCAAATACGTCCCTGGCCGGTAGTTTTCTGTCCCTCAAAAAGGTCCCGCTAAGAGAGGCCAAAGACGAGTTCATTAAAAAATATCTGGAAGACCTTTTCAGGATTACAAAAGGGAATGTCAGCAGAGCTGCCAAGTCTGCGGGTTACTACAGGGCTGATTTTTACAAACTTTTTCAGAAATATGGCATGAATCCTAAGAATTATTGCGGCACCAAAAAGGCCGTAAAGACAGAGGATATATCTTCTGACGTGTGACCGCACAGATGCGGTGTCCTGTGAACGCTTATCCGCATCTTAATTCCAGTTCCTGATAATAATACCCAAGAAAAGGGCAGCGCCGATGAAAAGAAAGGAACTGATGTATAGCAGCTTGACCGCACTATCTATGTCTTGAATTACCGGTTCACGACCATCGGCGTGTATGATTGGCCGATCGACCGACTTTCCATGGTATCGGGATGGGCCTGAAAGTCGTAATCCAAGTGTTGCTGCAAAAGCTGCTTCGGGTAGACCGGAATTCGGGCTTGGGAGCTTTTGGCCGTCGGAGAGCGCAATTCTCCAGACGTACCATGGCTTGCTCCCTCCAACCAGAGGAGATGCCAAGGAGATTACAGCTACTGAAAGGCGCGCAGGTATGTAATTGGCTATGTCATCCAGCCTTGCTCCACAGGTCCCGAATTCCAAGTATCGTCCGGTTTTATAACCAATCATGGAATCCAGGGTGTTTATTGCTTTGTAGGACATGCAGAGGGCAGGTCCTCCCAGTGCCCCGAAGAAAAATGGAGAAAGTACGCCATCAACCAGATTTTCAGCAATGGTTTCAATAGTGGCCTTGGTTACTCCGGCCGAGTCCAGGGAGTCCGTATCTCTTCCTACGAGTCTGGATACCCTCTGCCGTCCTGCCTCAATACCATTTTCAACCAGTGCTTTCTTGATCGAAATGGCTTCATCACCGAGGCATTTTAAGGATAGTCCATAATAAAGCAGTATGGCGGATATGAACCATTGGAGCAGCCAGGAGATATGACCTGAAATTTTAACGCCAAGATCTACTGCTATAAAAACACTCAAAGTAATGAGAACAGCCAGGACAGCACCCTGTGTCTTTTCTCCAAGCGGCAGATTCCGCGCCGAAGATTCTCCGGATGTGATGGCCCGGCCGATAAGACGTACCGGATGGAGTAATCTTTCAGGGTCTCCTATGATCAGGTCCAGGGCAAAAGCCATGGCAAGAATTTCGATGGCTCCGGGTTCCAGAATAAACGGCCAAGAGGTAAACATTCACTCCCCGCCCCTGACAGCCTCAAGGCCACAAGCTTCTGCCTGGTAAATCTGAGCCTTTCCCATTTCAAGGTCATCGGGCAAGCCTTTTTGCCAAAGTACCCGGCAGAAATCCGCAACAAGCACACTTTTTCCGACACCTGAGTCTGTTCCCTGAAACATGATACATCTGATTCTGTTTGCCATGATTGATTAGATTAGGACCTGAATATAAAAACGTAATATAAAAATGTGGCTTCGTTCACCAATTTACTTTTTTTCCAAAAAAACGTGTATTATCAAATTGAATGCCGAGGCTGAAACTGCCAAAATACAAAATCAATCAAGTGTATACTATTTTTGACTTGTCATGAAGGATACCAAAAATGTTTATTTGTCTTTTAAGGAGTGAATTTTTTTTATGTACGTTGACATATTGTATTGAAGGAAGATATACTGATTTAGTTAATCCAAAACAGGAAGGGGGGATACCCTTGGCGATTGTAGTAGAAGTTCAGGAAAGCCTGGAAAAGGCCCTTAAGGTGCTGAAGAAAAAGATGCAGCTTGACGGGCTTCAGCGGGAATTGAAGAATCGTCGCTTTTACGAAAAACCGAGTGTAAAAAAACGACGCAAGATGCAGGAGGCTGAACGTAGACGTCGCAAGGCCCGACGCAGACGTCACTGATAATCTGATTTAATCGTATAAAAGAGCCGGATTTAGTCCGGCTCTTTTACTTAATTAGTGTCTGAACGAAAAGGCGATGATCTTCCGCCTTCAATTGACATATACAAACTGCAGGAAGTCGTTAAAGTTGATCGTCCCTTGACGCCTCCGGATTATGTCAACAGTCAAGAGTTTCGCATAAAAGCTAAGATATGAACATTGATGTCATTATCTTATCAATTGCCACACTGATCGGTCTTTACATGGCTGCCAATATCGGCGCCAATGACCTTGCCAACGCAATGGGAACCGCGGTCGGCTCCAGGGCGTTGACCCTGAAGCAAGCGGTAATAATATCGATTATTGCCAATGTGCTCGGTGCTTCACTTGCAGGCGGGTATGTAACCGGCACTATCAGCAAGGGAATTATCGACCCAAGTCTCCTGGCAAATGCGCCCGACAAATTGATGATTGGGATGTTTGCCGCACTCATTACAGCCGGTCTCTGTGTGCATCTGGCTACGTTCTTGGGTCTGCCTGTCTCCACCACCCATGCCATTGTAGGCGCTGTGCTTGGCTTTGGGATAATAAGTGTGGGAGCAGGCGCTATCAGTTGGGGCAAAATCACCAGTATTGCTGCCAGTTGGGTCATTTCGCCGGTTGCAGGTGCCATGTTTGCAGGAGGCATTTACTATTTTCTTGAAAAAAAGGTCATGGCTGCCAAGGACCCTTACGAAGCAGCGGTTCACTATGCTCCGGTCATGATTTTTTTAGTGGTGTTGGTACTCATTCTTTCCTTTATATTTAAAGGTCTCAAGAACCTCCACCTAGAGTTGGGTTTTTTCTATACGGTGTTACTCACCATTCCTTGTGCGGCCTTGGTGGCCCTGTTTGGCCGAAAGTGGATGCGCTGGCAGGTACATGCTAAATGTGAACTGGGACCCAATCTCCAGGGATTTTCACCTGCCGAATGCCTCTTTGCCCAGCTTCAAATACTTACATCCTGTTACATTGCCTTTGCCCATGGAGCCAATGATGTGGCCAATGCAGTCGGCCCGCTTGCAGCTATCTTTTCCGTAGTTACAACAAAGTCCGTGGCTTTACAGGTGGAAGTGCCGTTCTGGATGCTTGTTGTAGGTGGCATCGCTGTGGGCGGCGGACTTTATATATTTGGTACCCGTGTTCTTGATACCATTGGTAAAAATATTACGGAGATTACGCCGATCAGGGGATTTTGTGCCCAATTCGGAGCAGCCACTACCATCCTGCTATGCTCCCGCCTTGGCCTGCCGGTTTCAACCACCCATGTGCTGGTGGGATCAGTGGTGGGCGTGGGGCTCATGCGGGGCATAGAGGCGCTCGACCTACGTATACTCAAAAATATCGGTTTTTCATGGATCGTGACCATACCCGTTACGATGGTCCTGTCCATGTTTATATATAAAGTGCTTACCCTCTTTTTATTATGAATTTAGTAAAGCGTTCACAGGTCACCGCATCTGCTTTGTTGCCTGCCTGCCGGCAGGCAGGTCGGGCACTTGAAGTACAGGGAGTACGTCTGCGTACCCGTACGCCTCGCATCTACGCCACCTGTAAACGCTTACAGTGCGATGGGTTGCGATAAAACGGGCGTTGTAATCCCGTAAACGGTTACTGAATTTATTATTGTAAAACAGATACCCTGAGGAGAAATATCTTATGCGCCTATTAATCAGCTCGATGTTTCACAAATCTCCTTTTGAAGATCTGCAGAAACACGCCGACAAGGTCAAAGAATGCGCCCACCTTTTTAGGGAAGCTGCTGTTTGCTATATCGGCAAGAAATACAAACGGTTTGACGTCTTGACAGACCAAGTGGCCCGGATGGAAAGTGAGGCAGATGATATCAAGCGCAATATTCGAAACCATCTGCCCAGGGGCATCCTCATGCCGGTCGATAAATTCCAGCTCTTTGATTACCTCAGAGAGCAGGATAAGGTCATGGATGAAGTGGAGGAGGCTCTGTTCTGGTTATCCTTTCGGCCCGAGGGCATTCCAGCCGAGTTGGCTGCTGATGTGCATGATCTGGTGGAAGCCGTAATTCCGCCCATCGAAAAGCTGCCTGTCCTGGTAACCCTTGCCACAGAGTATTTCAAGAATAAGTCCACAGAGCAAAGGAACAAGATAAAAAGCCTTATACGGGATATCCGCCAACATGAAAGAGAGGCCGATCATCTGGAACGGGAACTGAAATCCAAGATTTTTGCCACCATCAAAGATGCGTTGGTAGTATTTCATCTAGTCAGGCTGGCAGAGCATATAGGCGACATTGCCGATCACGCGCAGAATGCCTCGGACCGAATGCGGGCCATGATTGCCGAATAATATCGTTTGCTGGAGACATTAATCTGAAGTTCCCCCCTCGGCCTAATAATATCAGGCACTTAACTATGTTGTAGTCATGTAACAAACATAATGATTTCAAATAGTTACGAGTCCTTGAGGGAACTTCCGAATTCTATGCTTGCTTAAGTTCTTTAATCCTGTCTCTGAGTTCAGCGGCTTTCTCAAACCTGTGTTCTTTGGCAGCGGCCCTCATCTCATTTTCGAGCATTCTGATCCGTTCTTCCATGTCCTGGACACTCGACAAGTCTCCATAGGGAGCTGTCGCTTCTGCTATCTGCATATCCAACTGCTGCTCTTTCTCATAGATGGAAGACAGGGCGTCTGTGACCGCCTTTTTTATGGTAACCGGAGTGATATGATGTAGCCGATTGTATTCTATCTGTATAAGGCGCCTACGTTCGGTTTCCTCCATGGTCCGCTTTATGGAACCGGTAATTCTGTCTGCATAGAGCAGCACCATGCCATCAGCATTCCGGCTGGCCCGCCCTGCTGTCTGAACAAGAGACCGCTCCGAACGAAGGAAGCCCTCCTTGTCCGCGTCCAGCACTGCCACCAGGGATACTTCCGGGATATCAAGCCCCTCTCTCAAGAGATTTATCCCGACCAGTACATCATAGTCACCACGCCTCAGACCGTGTATTAATTTGCTCCTTTCTATAGTTTTGATATCCGAATGGAGATATTCAACGCGAATACCTACAGAAGAATAGTATTCTGTGAGGTCCTCCGCCATCCTCTTTGTCAGGGTAGTGACAAGAACCCGCTCATCTCTCGCAACGGTTTTTTGTATCTCCTCCATAAGATCGTCTACCTGAGTACCGGCAGGCCTTACCTCTATCGGCGGATCTGTAAGACCTGTCGGCCTTATGATCTGCTCCACCACGGCATCTCCCGCCCTTTCAAGCTCATATGGCCCCGGAGTGGCGGAGATGCAAACGACCCGGCCCACGGCCTTCTCGAACTCATCAAACCGTAATGGCCGGTTGTCCAGGGCTGAAGGGAGTCTGAAACCAAACTCAACAAGGGTCTTTTTCCTGGAACGATCCCCTGCATACATACCCCTTATCTGGGGAATGCTTATGTGGCTTTCGTCAATGAAGGTTATAAAATCCTTTGGAAAATAGTCTAAAAGTACAGGAGGGGGCTCTCCCGGGGAACGGCCCGAGAAGTGTCTTGCGTAGTTTTCGATTCCATGGCAATAACCCAATTCCTGAAGCATCTCAATATCAAGGTTAGTCCTCTGTTCAAGGCGCTGGGCATCAACCAATCTATTCCGAGACTCAAGGAACAGGAGTCTTTCGTCCAACTCCGCCTTGATGTTAAGAATAGCCCTGTCAAGTCTGCCTTCAGATGCCACGTAGTGGCTCGATGGATATATGACAGTTTCTCTCAATGAAGCAATGGTCTGCCCCTTAAGCGGATCAATGATACTGACATTTTCGATTTCGTCTCCAAAGAGTTCGATCCTTACTGCGTGTTTTTCCTCATGGGCAGGAAAAATTTCAACTATATCTCCCCGAACCCTGAAGGTCCCCCGGTGGAAATCGACATCGTTTCGCTCATACAGCATCGCGACCAGCCGGGCCAGGATTTCTTCTCTGGGATGCTCATCGTCCACCCTCAAGTACAACTGCATCTGCCGGTATTCTTCAGGAGAGCCCAGGCCATAGATACATGATACGCTGGCCACAATTATCACATCCCTTCTGGTAAGCAGGGAATGTGTGGCTGAGTGGCGAAGCCTGTCAATAAAATCATTGATAGAGGAATCCTTCTGAATATAGGTGTCGGATTGAGGTATATATGCCTCCGGCTGGTAGTAATCATAATAGCTTACAAAATATTCAACTGCGTTTTCCGGAAAAAGGGTCTTGAATTCCCCGAAAAGCTGTGCGGCAAGTGTCTTGTTCGGTGCAATTACCAGGGCAGGCTGCTGCACCTGGTTCATTATGTTGGCCATGGTAAATGTCTTGCCGGACCCGGTGACTCCAAGGAGTGTTTGAAGACAGAGTCCCTTTTTTAAACCTTCAGTAAGGGCGGCAATGGCCTCCGGCTGATCTCCGCACGGAGAAAAATCTGAGTGTAAACGAAAAGGTAAGTTCATTGTCGTATAAAATAACCGCTCCTAATGCTCAATATCAGAAATGACGAACAGTTATATCCAAACATCATTCCGGCAAAATCCAAAATTCAGACATCTTACCCTGAGTTAGGAACGAGAGATAAGTGAAACAAAAATTAACTATATTTTTTGTTGTATTCAAGGCGCTATGTTGCGCCACTTTTTCCCTTGACACACAATTTACTTTTCCATAGAATTGATCCATCAAAGAGATAGTTCTTGTCAGTGAGATTAATCTTCAATTCAATCTTCAAAAAAAATAATGTGTCTCGCCATACCTGCCAAAGTAACAAACATTGAGGGTGATATGGCCACAATCGAGGTTGCTCGTGTGGTACGTTCCGTCTCTCTTATGCTCGTCACTGACGTGGTTGTCGGAGATTACGTCATTGTTCATGCAGGATTTGCCATACACAAGGTAGATCCCGAAGAAGCACAAGAATCTCTTGAACTCCTCAGGCAATTAGCAACAGCGCAATGAATTAAATCTTGAGAATCAAAAAAGGAATCAGAAACCAATTTACAATCTTCAATAGTCAATCTGAAGGGGGTGGGTTGCTTTGAAAATACCTGTTGTACGTAATATTATGGATGTCAACGATCGTATTGCAAACGAGCACAGGGAGTTATTTCGAAAAAATAACTTACTGGTCCTCAACCTCATGAGTTCCCCCGGCGCAGGGAAGACCACCTTGCTGGAACATACTATAGGAAATTTAAGGGGGAAAAGCCGTATCGGAGTGATTGAGGGAGACATCCAGTCTTCGGCAGACGCTGAAAGAATCGTACAGTCAGGCGCCGTCGCCGTACAGATCAATACAGACGGTGCGTGTCACTTAGACGGAAACATGATAAAAGCCGCACTGCCCGGTATCAGTATGGAAGAAATAGACGTCCTGTTTATTGAAAATGTGGGAAACCTGGTCTGTCCTGCAGAATTTGATCTCGGTGAAGATCATAAGGTAATGATATTGAGTATCACTGAAGGAGATGACAAGCCGGAAAAATATCCGCTGATGTTTCATGAGGCATCTGTCCTGCTGATTAACAAGATCGATCTTCTCCCCTATGTAAATTGTGATATAGGCAAGATCAGGGAAGCTGTTTTAAATATCAACCCGAATGTCAAGATCTTTGAAATTTCCTGCCAGACAGGAGAAGGGCTTGACAACTGGTTTCAATGGATTTTGGACCATGTTAAGAAATGACCAAGTACCGTATAGGCCCGGGAAGTCCTACAGTTTCACTCAGGCTGACGGTTAACGGTATCGTACAGGGGGTCGGATTTCGCCCTTTTGTCTATCAACTGGCACAGCATCACGGGCTTAAGGGAACGGTTGCCAATACCTCTTCAGGGGTAACGATCCATATTGAGGGAAGAGAAGTAAAGATCCGGGCCTTTATCCGGAATCTTGCCGAAAACAGCCCACCTCTTGCACACATCACTGAAATTGCAAGCTCTTACGAACCAGCCGGAGGGTATGAAAAATTTACCATTCAAGGCAGCCAACGCCAATCTTCTCAACAGACCCTGATTTCGCCGGACATGGCTATATGCGATGATTGTCTTCGAGAGCTGTTTGATCCGAAAGACCGTCGCTATAAGTATCCCTTCATCAACTGTACCAACTGCGGCCCGCGTTATACGATCATAGACGATATCCCCTATGACCGGCCAAACACCTCTATGCAACATTTTACAATGTGTCGGGAGTGCAGGAAAGAATATGACGATCCGGCAAATCGCAGGTTTCATGCCCAACCGAACGCCTGTGCGGTCTGCGGCCCAAACGTTTCCCTTTATGACAACCATCGTACTCCGGTTCCGGCCGGGGATCCTGTCAAAAGGACAGCAGAGCTTTTGAAAAAAGGCTGTATTGTTGCGATAAAAGGTTTAGGGGGATTCCACCTCGCGGTGGATGCTGAAAACAATGCTGCAGTCATCCGTCTGAGGCAAAGGAAACACCGGGAAGAAAAACCGTTTGCGCTGATGTCTTACGACCTTGACCGGGTTCGTGGATATGCCCGCATTGAACCGGGTGAAGATGTGCTTCTAACCTCGCCACAGCGTCCTGTCGTACTCCTGAAAAAGGAGTATCCAAATTCCCTTTCCCCTGAAGTCTCCCCACATAACAAATACTTTGGGGTAATGCTTCCCTACACCCCGCTTCACTATCTCCTTTTTAATTGTAATTTCACAGCACTGGTCATGACCAGCGGAAATAGGAGCGAGGAACCGATCTCTATTGATAACGGCGAAGTTTTTGAACGCCTTGACGGCATTGCAGACTATTTCCTGGTCCACAATCGGGACATTTATCTGCGCAGCGATGATTCCGTCGTCAGGATGGTTGGGGGGACAACCCGATTTGTTCGCCGATCAAGGGGCTACGTCCCCATCCCTGTCTTCCTCAAAGAAGAGGTTCCGCAGATACTTGCCTGCGGCGCGGAGCTGAAAAACACCGTCTGCCTGACCAGGGGACCAAATGCCTTTCTCAGCCAGCACATAGGGGACCTGGAAAATCTTGAGACTTATCGCTTTTTTGAGCTTACCATAGGGCATATGAAACAAATCCTTGACATTAATCCCCAAATCGTGGCCTGCGACCTCCATCCTGATTACCTCAGCACCGGCTATGCGCAAGGACAGAAAGGAATAAAAAAGATCGCCGTGCAACATCACCATGCACATATCGTAAGCTGTATGGCGGAAAACAGGTTGGACGGACCGGTCATAGGGCTTTCTTTTGATGGAACGGGCTATGGAACAGACGGTTGCATCTGGGGAGGAGAGGTGCTGATCGCTGAGACACATCAATTTGAACGTGCGGCCCACCTTGCCTATCTCCCGATGCCGGGCGGTGCGGCGGCAATTAAAGAGCCGTGGAGAATGGCCGTCAGCTACCTTTATGACGCCTTCGGCGAAGGATTTTTTGATTTGAAACTCCCTTTTTTTCAGGATATTGAGAAAAAAAAGGTCGAAATTGTCATGCACATGATCTCCAAAAAAGTGAATTCCCCTCTGACCTCCAGCCTCGGTCGTCTTTTTGACGGTATTGCTGCAATACTCGGTATCCGAAACAAGGTGGCTTATGAAGGACAGGCCGCCATGGAGCTGGAAATGGCAATACGCAAAGACACGAAAGAATCTTATGGCTATGAATGGAAACAGGGAAAAGACTCATACCAAATATCGGTTTATTCGATAATACGTGGAGTGGTAGCAGATATTAAAAACGGGCTTGAGGTGCCTGATATCAGCAATAAATTTCACATAACCCTGATCCTCTTGTTTTCCGACATCTGCACGGTTTTACGTAAAGAGACCGGGCTGGATCGAGTGGTCTTCAGCGGCGGCGTCTTTCAAAACGCGACCTTGCTAATCGGCCTGAAAAAGGCCCTGAAAGAAAAAAAATTTCAGGTCTTTACCCATTCTTTTGTCCCATGCAATGACGGAGGGATTTCCCTGGGGCAGGCGGTTGCAGCGGCCGCTATTGCCAAATCTTTGGATTGATGAAATACATCGACGAATACCGTGACCCGGGAATTTCCCGCAAGATATTGGACAATATCCGGGAAATAAGCCGGGAAAGAGTCAGATTGATGGAGGTCTGCGGGACCCATACCATGGCTATCTTTCGGAGCGGCATCCGAACACTGCTGCCGGAAACCATTACCATTCTCTCCGGACCGGGTTGTCCTGTGTGCGTGACCTCTCAGCACGAGATCGACACCTTTATAAAAGTGGCTGGAATGAAGGATGTCATAGTGGCCACCTTTGGGGATCTTATGAGGGTGCCGGGCACATATTCCTCTTTGCAAAAAGAGCGGGCCGAAGGCAAAGATATTTGTATGGTCTACTCGGCATTTGATGCCCTTGATATTGCCGAAAGCAATCCCCAAAAAGAAGTGGTCTTCCTGGGTATAGGATTCGAGACTACCGCACCCACGATCGCAGCCGCAATAGTATGGGGAAAAAAGAGAAAATTGGATAACTTTTCCGTACTTTGTGCTCACAAGCTGGTGCCGCCCGTACTGGCGGCCCTCATGGCAACAGATGGCGTAAAAATTGACGGTTTTATCTGTCCCGGCCACGTTTCCGTGATTATCGGAAGCATGGCATACCTCCCTGTGGTCAAAAAATACCATGTCCCTTGCGTTGTCTCCGGCTTTGAACCAACAGACATTTTGCAATCCATATATAGCTTGGTAAAACAGATAGAGGCCGGAGATGCGAAACTCCAAAACGAATATCGCCGGGCAGTAGCTTTTGATGGGAACGAAAAGGCCATACAAATCATGTACCAGGTCTTTGAGCCGATTGATGCCCGCTGGCGCGGAATCGGGATGATCCCGCAAAGTGGCCTCAAGATTCGGACGGAATTTGATTCCTTTAATGCAAAAAGAAGGTTTGATCTTGCGGTCCCTGATTTAAAGGAACCAAAAGGATGTGCCTGCGGTGAGATACTCATGGGCATGAAGACCCCACCGGAGTGTCCGCTATACAAAAAAGTCTGCACACCGACCCACCCCGTGGGGCCGTGCATGGTCTCAACCGAAGGAACGTGTGCCGCCTATTACAAATACCATGCATGAACTTTCTGTAAGCGTTCACAGGGCACCGCATCTACTTCGTTGTTTGGCAATTGAAGTACGGGAAGTAGGTCTGCAACCCGTACGCCTCGCATCTGCAGCACCCTGTAAACGCTTACAGTTCGGTGTGGGTTGCGGTAAAAACGGGCGTTGTAACCTCGTGAACGGTTATAAGGATTTTCCTATGAAAACAGATAAAATTCTTCTGGATCACGGAAGTGGAGGAAAGGCATCTCATAAGCTGGTTGCCGATCTTTTGGTCCCTGAGTTCAAAAATCCGATCCTTGAGCAGCTCAACGATAGCGCTGTCTTTGATATTGAAGGAAAACGGCTTGCCTTTTCGACCGATACTTATGTGGTCGATCCGATTTTTTTCCCAGGCGGAAGCATCGGAGACCTTGCCGTCAACGGCACGGTCAATGATCTTGCCATGTGCGGCGCAATCCCCCTTTATCTGAGCGTGGGATTGATTATTGAAGAGGGCTTCTCCATAGCTGATCTGAAAAAAATTCTCAAAGCAATGAGAGAAGCGGCGGCAAACGCAGATGTCCTGATTGTTACCGGCGATACCAAGGTGGTGCCGCACGGGGCGGTAGACAAAATATTCATCAACACCTCGGGAATTGGACTCATCCCTGAGGGAAGCAATATTTCCGGGCATAACGCGCGTCCTGGTGACAAGATTATCCTCAGCGGCGTCATTGCCGACCACGGTATTACT
>JAYEFH010000067.1:0-2297 GCA_034658555.1 Thermodesulfobacteriota bacterium
AACCATATCAGGAGGGTAACTGAGAAGACGGCAATAAACATATGAAGCAGCAGCTCGTCGGATTTTTCCTTGGCTGTCTCGCCGTAATTGCGGGTAACCGTCATATGAATATTTTCAGGGATTACCAAGCCCCTGCCCTCTTCCACCCGGCGCAAGATATTTTTGGCCACTGTGACGGCATTGGCTCCCTTTCGCTTGGCAACAGTGAGGGTCACTGCCGGATAGACCCCTTGATGTGAAGGGTCTGCAACAATTCCCTTATCCCGGGCCGCTGGGCCTGTCCCAAGAAAGACATACTGGTCCGGCTCTTCAGGGCCATCCTCAATATGAGCTACATCTCTCAAGTAGACGGGCCTGCCATTGTGGATTGCCACCACTACCCGGCCCACATCATCTGCATCACGCAGAAAGCCTCCGGTATGCACCAGTATTTCACCATCCACAGAGGGGAAACTTCCGATTTTTGATTCCTGGTTGGAAGCACGCAACATGTCGGCAATTACACCGGGGGCCAGTTGGAATGCCGCCAGGCGAACCGGGTCCAGGCGCACTGCCACCCGGCGCCGGTAACCGCCGATTATCCGGGTGATGGACGCTTTATCCTCGCGCTTTATAATATCTTCCACCTCGGCCACAACCCTGCGCAAAGTGTAATGATCGACATCTTTTGCCCAAAATGTCATCGCAAGGATGGGAACGTCGTCGATATAGCGCGGCTTGATCAGGGGTGGGGTGGCACAACAGGGGATGCGATCATAATTGGCCATCAGTTTTGACTGAAGCCTGATAATGGCGTGTTCCTCGTTTTCTCCCACAAAAAACCGGACCACTGCCATGGACATACCCGGACTTGAGGTGGAATAAACATACTCCACCCCCGGAATTTCCCACAGCAGTTTTTCCATGGGTTTGGTGACCCGCTCTTCAACCTCTTTTGCACTTGCCCCCGGCAACCCTGCGAATATATCAATCATCGGGACAATGATCTGAGGCTCCTCTTCCCTTGGAAGAGAATAAACAGCAGCAATGCCCAAGATAATAGAGGCTACGATGATAAGTGGGGTAAGCTTGGAATTAATGAAAATCCCGGCAATTTTGCCTGCCGGACCCGGCTCTTGTTTCATGATGTTACGTCCACCTGGACTCCGTCCTTAATCCTTGGAGAAGGCCTTATAACATAACGATCTCCCTCCTTGAGACCGGACAGCACTTCGATGTTATCCTCGAAAGTCCTGCCTGAGCGAATGAGGCGAAAATGGGCTATGTTCTCAGAATCTACCAGGTACACTCCGGTGAGTTGTCCATGGGAAACCACTGCATCTCCGGGTATCAGGATTTTGCTGCTATGGCCTATGGGGATCCGGACCCGTGCAAACATGCCGCACTTAAGATGGCTGTCAACCGGTAATGATATCTTGATGAGAAAGGACCGGCTTCGTTGGTCCGCAGCGGGCACAATGGTACTGACGGCCCCCTGGAAAGGGTCCATTTTCAGAGCAGGGATGTCCACATGGACCTTCTGCCGTATCTTCACATAGTCAATGTATATCTCCGGCAGGACCATATCCACACGAGAGCCACAGGCAGTTTCAAGAATCAGCAGAGGCGTGCCTGGAGCAGCAAGGTCACCCTTATCAACCAGTTTTCCAGTGATGATTCCGTCGTGCGGAGCAGTAATCACAGCATCCTGGCTGGTTACCCGGGCTGATACCTGGGCGGCCTGAGCCTGCTTGACCCGTGCCATGGCGGCTTCCACCATGGCCTCAGCCCCTTTCATGGCAGCTTTTGCCTGGCCATGGCGTGCCTCAACTTCATCAAATTCCTGTGCGGTGACAGAATCCTCTTTTTTGAGATTAAGGTATCTCTCATAGGTGGCAAGAGCGAGTCTCTCCGTGGCACGGGCGGCATCCCTGGTAAATATGGCTGCTTTCAGGGCTTTTTCTGCTTCAGAGAGTCCTGCCTCAGCCTTGCTAAGCCCTGCCTCTACCTGGCGCGGGTCGATAATAACAAGCGTGTCTCCCTGTTTCACCCGGTCACCTTCTTTGACGTGAATAGCTTTAACGGTTCCGAGCAGCTTGCCGGCCAGATTACTCGTAGTGCCGGCCCGTACTGTCCCAACGGCCTCGTAAATAAGAGGCTGGTCAGTCATGTGCACAGTTGCCACATGCACATCTTTCAGCACCGGATGTGACTCTGTCGTGGTCCCGGGTTCTGTTTTCTCACTGCACGCAAAAAGGAAAAAGAGCATGAAAATGGCAAAGAGAAACATGAGTCGATGTTGCATCATATGCTCCAAT
>JAYEFH010000067.1:2397-4421 GCA_034658555.1 Thermodesulfobacteriota bacterium
ATCTTTCAGCACCGGATGTGACTCTGTCGTGGTCCCGGGTTCTGTTTTCTCACTGCACGCAAAAAGGAAAAAGAGCATGAAAATGGCAAAGAGAAACATGAGTCGATGTTGCATCATATGCTCCAATTACTGAAAGGTTTCATCTACAGTCCCGGCAGCCAGATTTAACCGGGTCATGGCCACTTTGAAATCATGGAGTGAACGGACAAAAGGCTAATCGCTTAATTTAGGATCAAACAAACAACGAAAAGGGTCCGGTTAATCCAACTGGTTTTATGCAGAATCAAATCCAAACATGCGATGTTTGACAATTTCCTTGGCCACATTCTCAGGCACCATGGATTCCCAGTCACCCCTACCCTTTCTCAGCTTTTTCAGCACGCCTTGCGGCCAAATATGCAGAATGGATTCATCATAATTTTCTACCGATTCAATAAGATTGTTCTCACGAAGATACAAATAGAGATATTTCAAATGGTCAGGTGTAGGAAAGTTGTCAACTGAAATCATATCGTCTCCTTTGCGCATCGGATAAACGAACAATTTGATCTGACCATCAAAAAGTTTGCTAAAGGCACCCAATATACCTCCTTCCAGCCCTTCATAGTAGGTGTCATCAAAAAGCAATTCCATGTTAGGTATCCCAAGGATAAAGCCTACTTGGTCTTTTGTATATCGATTGAGAAATTCCCGCACCCGAAAATAGCGGAGATAATCAGTGACGAGAACAGGATGCCCAAGGGAGGTTACCGTATCTATCCTATGCAGGAAAGACTTCTTGTCGAAAACACCATCCTTTTTCAAGTGAATCGTAGAAAGTTCCGGCATAACAACACAATTTTCTTCCTTAACATCCGGATTTCCAAGAAAATTCTCCTTTCCGCATTTGATCATGTCCAGAGTCACTTTGGTTACAGGTGCAAAACAGCTCCTTAATACAAGCACGTTTTTTTTGTACAGTATTTCCGATGGTTGCAACACTTCTTTTTTTGGAGAAAACATGACTGCATCTGTTAAATTTGTTTCCACCAGGAGAAGCGCTGTAAGACGGGCATCAAGTTCCTCAAAATAAGGACCTTCCACGCGGATTGTATCCACCTCGACCCGGTCCTGACCAAGATTGTCTCTTAAAGAAGCGATAAGTTTTTCAGGTTTTCGGTAATAATTGTAAGCAGCATAGATAAGATTTACACCAAGGATGCCAAGAGCCTCTTGCTGTTGGCGGTTGGACTCATCTAACATGCGTACATGAAGGTTAATCTTGCTGGGCGGAGCACCGGGATAAAGCTGTATATGGATACCCATCCAGCCGTGGCATTCTGCTGACCTCCGCTTATAGCTTCTGGCAGTCACCGTGTCGGCAAAAGCAAAATAACTGGAATTTTTTTGGCGATGAGTCCCGACCCGCTTGAGGACTAAACCGTATTCCTTTTCCAGCATTTTATTTAACCGGTTTTCGCTTACATAACGGCCTGATGGTTCTTCTCCATAGCTGGCATCGCTGAAATGCATATCATATGCTGATATTGTTCTGGCGATCGTGCCGGCAGCACCGCCTGCCAGGAAAAAATACCTGGCCACTTCCTGCCCGGCGCCGATCTCGGCAATTGATCCATATAAATCAGGGTCCAAGTTCAGGGCAAACGCCTTTTGAACAGCAGTCAAAATTTCAGACATAAAAAAATCTCCTGTAATATTTATTCTAGAACAAATCCAGAAGGCAAAAAAAACGTAAGCGTTTACAGGGTGCTGCAGATGCGAGGCGTACGGGTATGCAGACGTACTCCCTGTGCTTCAAGTGCCCGACAACAAAGCAGATGCAGTGCCCTGTGAACGCTTACAAAAAAAACTAATCATTATGGACTGAAAGTCTATAAAGCCGCATCTATCTTAGTTTAAGGTTCAAATCGGAAATGGCTGTCGTGTCCCTTGAAAGGGAACGCAACATCTCATAGCCGCCGGAGCGTACTTCAGTGACGAATTTTTCGATTTCATCTCTGGGGATGAGATATTTTGCCAAAACC
>JAYEFH010000068.1:0-4420 GCA_034658555.1 Thermodesulfobacteriota bacterium
CCCTCAGTTCTTCGATTTCATCCGGCTTTTCTTCCCCTTCTCCAAGTTCCTTCTTGATGGCCTTAAGCTGTTCTCGCAAAAGGAATTCCTTCTGGGTCTTCTCCACCTGTCCCTTGACCTGGGACTGGATCTTGTGTCCAAGTTCGAGAATTTCAAGCTGACCGGTCAGAATACGAAGGGCCGCCTGCAGCCGTTCCTTGACATCCAAGGCTTCCAATACGGTCTGCTTATCATCAGTTGAAATGTTGAGATGGCTGATCACTATGTCTGCCAAGGCACCTGAATCTTCCACACCCATTATCATCGCCCCGAGCTCTCTGGGGAGATTGGGAGACAGATCAAGTACCTTGGTAAAAATCTGCCTGGCATTTACCGCAAGGGCCTGGATCTCAAGATCATGGCTATCTATGTGCTGTACCGGCTCTACCTTTGCCTTTATATACGGTTCCTCTTCTGTAATTTCCAGAAGCCGCACCCTGGTAACCCCTTGAACTATCAGCCTTGCATGGCCTTCCTCATTCTTGGCCATCCGGAGTATCAGGCCCACAGTACCTATATTATGGAAACCAAGAGACTTATCATCCGTTTTTTTTTCGCTCAATACCGCTACGGTCCTGTCTGTTGCAAGGGCGTCATCAACCAGTTTTACGAGATTTGGCTGTTCCACCACCCAAGAAACAACCATATGGGGAAAGAGCACAAGCTCTTTACCAGGCAATACCGGAAGTTCGCGGATTGTACTGTGCGTGGTATTCTCTTTTTTTTGTGTATTTTCACTCATAAGCAATCTTAATTACATCCTTAATTACAAAACATCTACCTTAATTCAATAGTATAGGAAATCCCATTTTTGGACAGGATTAACAGGATTAACAGGATAAAAAATATTAAGAAATCCTGTAGATACTGTCAGAGAAGTCCGCCCGGAGGGCGCTAAGTTAACATTCAAAAATTAGAATTCAAAATTTAATTATATCCGAATTACGACACATCAATCTTTATTGTATCGTTCGCCTTTTTGCAAAGCATTCTTATAACGAGCAACCCGTTTTCGTAACATGCTTCCATCTGTTCCGGATCTACAGTCACGGGAATGCGAATAATACGTTCGAATGGGCCATATTCAATTTCCATCTGATAAAAACGCCCTTTGCCCAAACTGACTGGTGAACGTCTCCGGCCGGCCAGATGCAAGAACTGCCCTTTCAAGATAAGATTCAGACTTTCCTTGTCTACGCCTGCGGTATCCGCTACAACGTAAACAGCATCGGGACCTTCATAAATATCTAAGGCCGGTACCCAACCTCCCTTGGAAAGCATAACAGGCATTGAAATTTGAAAAACATCATCTACCAAGCGTTCAACCCGATCTTGCAGTAGCTCAAAGTCACGTTCCACCTTTATCTTTATGACCGGCATAGCTCCCTCCGTAACTGTTCACAGGTTCAGGGTTAGGAACGTACAATAAATAACTTGAACAAATTAATGTCTTTTTTGCCGTCTTCTTCGTTGCTCGTCGATCACATAACCCGTTATGCTCGCTCCTCGCGCCTTGAATACAACAAAAAATCCTATTAATTTTTGTTCAACTTATTTATCTCCCGTTCCTTATTTTCTATTCTCATGCCTTCTCCGTTCAAAACTCACGAATCAACGGTTCAGATTTTCTTTAAACCCTGAACCTTAAAACAATAGGTCATATGCAATTGATAAGCAAGATGAAAAAAGAATTTTGCTCTTGACTCAGGCAGTGGTCTCATGTAATACAGAGACCTCTTTTATTCCTCCTTGCCCTGATAGGTTTTGCTCAATGTGCATCCTGGATCAGGGCCGGATAATATAGTATAGCCCATAGGGAGGCCATATGAAATTACGGCATTACGAAACATTTTATCTCCTTCATCCGGACCTCAGTGATGAGGAACGTACAGCTCTCTCGGAAAAACTCCAGCAAATCATAATCAGTGGGCATGGCGAAATAGTAAAGATTGATCCATGGCCTCTACAGAAACTTGCTTACAAGGTGCAAAAACAGATCAAAGGCTATTATGTACTGATGGAGTATGGTGCATCTGCCGAATCCATTAAGGAACTCACCCGCAGGCTGCGGTTGGATGAGGGCGTGATGAAATTTGTTACCACAAAAACAAGTAATGAGTTTGATATTGAGGCGCTTGCCAAGGCCCGGGAAGAGTCTGCTTCGCCTGCTGAAGCTGAAACTGTTGAAGAGGCATCAGATGTCACTCAGTCCACAGAGAAAAGAGAAGAGAAATGAGACAAATGCACAATCCAAGAAATAATCGTGGCGGGCGCCGACGTATATATATACGCAGGAAGGTCTGTCGCTTTTGTGCCGACAAGTCCCTGGCCATAGACTATAAAGACCACAGGACCTTAAGACATTTTATCACAGAGAGGGGAAAGATATTGCCCCGCCGTATTACAGGGACCTGTGCAAAGCATCAAAGGCGCCTGACTACAGCCATCAAACAGGCCAGAATAATGGCTTTGTTGCCATTCACTTCCGGTCATATACTCAAGGATTAGCGATCTATAACCGTTGGCTTATCCTCCAAACCTATCAAGTAAGTGGACACTGGCTTCCGTCGTCCTTTTAGTGCCCCTTATTGTTGAGGGGATTGCGCCTCTGTTCCAACTTGTAGCACCAGGAATTCTTGTTGTATTGACCGAGGGCGTCAGTTTTGGTCTGGCAACCTCAATTATTTTTGGGAATCTTGCTTTTGGGATTTTGCTATGCTGGCTGACCAGGAGTCCGGAGGCCTTGGTCTGGTTGATTCAGACTGCAGGGCTTGCCATAGTCCTCGTGGTTGCCAGAAAACAGGATTGGTCCGGGATCAAGACCCTTCTGGCAGGTTTTGTCTATCTTTGTGTAACGTTCATGGTTGTACTCAGTGCCGGATCAGGTCCTGATCTGCTTGACGGATATAATAAAGTCGTTCAGGCAATATCCGAGGATATGGATCAGAGCCTGGCTTTCTATAAAGAGAAATCATCCGGCATATACCAGGTAGAATTAGAAAATTGGTTCAGGCAGTTTAAAGAAGTCATTATACGATTTTTGCCGGGGCTATTGGGTTCTGTCTTTCTATTCATAAGCCTGAGTAATATATCGGTACCAAAAATATATCTGGCCAAAAGTCTCAAAAACGAGGTATTTGCGCCGGTGTTCACTCAGTGGAGGCTGCCTGAACTACTTATTTGGGTGATAATAACAGCAGGTGGATTGGCTTTTTTGGGGAAAGGTATATTGAAAGCCTGCGGCGAGAATGCCCTGCTGGTATTGAGTAGCATCTATTTCTTGCAGGGACTGGCGGTAGCTGCCTTTTATTTTGAAAGACTGAAGGTCCCCGCATTCATTCGCTGGATCACATACATATTGCTTTGCATCCAGTGGTATGGTCTAATACTCGTTGTTATTATAGGAGTATTTGATGTATGGTTTGATCTGAGAGCCAGAGCACCATCAGCCAGAGAGCCTTGAGAGCCGGACATTAAAATTATTTTTAAACACAAATATTTTTTTGAGGTTTCAAACAAATGCAAGTTATTCTTAAAGAAACTATCCCATCTCTCGGGAAGGCCGGAGACATGGTCAGGGTCGCAAATGGCTATGCCCGCAATTTCCTGCTTCCTAAAGGCAAGGCAATATTTGCCAACTACAAGAATATCTCTCAAATCAGGCGTCAGCAGGCCTCTATCCTGACCAAGGCTGCCAAGGAATATGATGAGTTTGATGCCCTTGCCACCAAGCTTGGTGAGTTGGAAATCAGCATACCGGTCCGGGTAGGTGAAATGGATCGGCTTTATGGCTCTGTTACCAATCTGAACATAGCCGACGCGATAGAATTACAAGGGTATTTAATTGATCGCAAGAAAATACGTATGGACGAGCCCATCAAGGCCCTTGGCGAATTCGAGATCTCAATAAAGCTTAGCCCTGATGTCAATGCCGTAGTCAAAGTCAATGTGGTCCCACAGGAATCTCTGTGACATTGAGTAATCTACAACCTAAAATGAGCAATTAGCCTTTAGCAGTTAGCTATTAGCTAATGCCCTGGTTTTTCAAAGCTAAACGCTAACAGCTAATGGCTTAACTTATGTACAAATATGTCTATAGCATCTCTTAAGAATGTTATTAAACCCGCTGAATACCGCCTTCCGCCACAAAATGTAGAAGCAGAGCAGTGTATCCTCGGAGGCATTCTAATCGAGGACCAGGCCCTTTTGAAGGTTGTTGAGTTTCTGCATCCGGAGGACTTCTACAAAGAGGCTCACGGCATTATCTATGATGCCATACTTGATCTTTTTAACAAAAATGAACCCCAAGACCTGGTGACTGTTCACAATGCCCTAAAATCCATGGGAAAACTTGAAGCAGTCGGGGGTGCAGCCTACCTTG
>JAYEFH010000069.1:0-4386 GCA_034658555.1 Thermodesulfobacteriota bacterium
CCGCCAACTGTAATCCCATCCAGTAACGTCTGGATTTCTGGTAAAGTTAGATTAATCCCTTCCAAGTTCACCGCATCACAAACACATTCAGCTAATTGACGCTTAGCAAGCATCATTGCTTTTGCGGCCTTGATCATTGTTTCGGCCAATACGATGTTAAACCGCAGAATATCGAACAAGGAATCTCGAATCATGAAGGATTTTAAAGTCATTCCCTTCGACATTCATAATTCCTTGTTCGATATTCGATATTCAAATGTCAGTTCGAGTGGCCCAAACGATGATCAAGGCCGCTTTTGCTTTATTTGGTTTCATGTTCCATCGAGTATCTTTCATTGTAAAGGATACTGAAATCTATATTTGCATCTTAAGAGTGAAGATATCCTTCATTAGGCTAAAATGATTGTCCAGTGAATAAATTTTACAATTATTTTGTTTTGCGTTTTGGGCAATTATTAAATCCGGTATACCAACACCATTCAATCCATTTTTGAGGCATTTGTATTGATACTCAATGATTTGGCACCAATTAATGGCCAAATTCAACATGTTGATATTTAGCAATAAATTGATCAATTTTCTTTGCTTTCGAACTTTTAGGAAGGGTATCAGTTCTGCCAGAATTAGATCATTTGTTACAATGAGATTTTCATCAATTAAGAAATCAAGTTTTTCAAAATTATTTCCGCTCCTGAAATACTCAACCCATACTGAAGTATCGACTAATACTAACATTGACGCCTTCTGATTGTGTTTAAATTAATATCTAAATCGACTTTTCCTTTAAATTCTTTTAACTCCGCAATTTTTGATTTTCTGATTAATTCTTCCAAGGCTATGATGATGACTTTGGTTTTTATCTTAATATGGGTGGCTTTCATAGCCTCATCTAATAAATCTATAGGTAAATCAAGCGTTGTTCTCATAATTGGCTCCCTATCTTTTATGCATAAAAATATCACATTATGCATAAGATGTCAATTTTTACATACCGAACGGCATTTGTTTGAGTGGACTTTAGAAAGGGTTGGATCATTACCAATGCCGCGAAAAGCCAGAAATCGGTCGGTTTTTAACCCATTGATTTCACTAAATTGTCCCGCCTTAAGTGGGTAGCCCCATTTCTTAATTGTAAAAATCTTTTTTTTGCTATAATCTTTAAAAAACATCCAATTTAGATTTAAGTAGTGCCTGAACGAAAAAGAATAAAGCCTTATTTTACAGGTAGTTGGTATCACAAGTCAAACCGAAGATTGCCGATTAATTTATTTTAACAGCTATTATGTACTTTACATTGACTCTCGAGTATGCTATATATTTTATTGTTAATTGTGGTATTCCACTATTTTAATGAGATTGTAGCTTCGACATAAAATGGCTATAATCGAAAATCTGGTGGTCGTTAAGTCTCAACGGATATATAACGATTATAGGCCACAAAGGACACTTTAAAGACAACAGGCTGCATATATAAAACCTTAGAAAAAGCTAATGTCTTTCTCGATACTCTCTGTAACCATCTTAACAAGATATTTACTACCACAATGAGAGTAACTAAGAATATTAATTTTAATAATTATTTATTATCTCCCTATTTTTTGAAAGTAAATTATCATATAGTTAAAAATATATCAAGCGTATATCACGTGACAATTAACGACTATCAAATTTTTCTCCATGAGTTTGGTTAATGTGGCAGAGTAGAATTGGAAAGGGGTGATTAATAGTGAAGCTTGAAACCTATGCCAAGGAAGAATGTCTGCGTCAGGCAGTTGAGATAACCAAGACATATGCACAATCAGGGGAAAACAAACACGGCCCGGTGACGGAGTTCCTGGAGGAACTTTATCAGAAGCTCCTGGAACTACGGGCGGATGTCAGCAAAAATGACTAGGATGTTTTGGCAGTGAAATTTGAAATTGGGGAAAACACAAGTATGTAGATGTATTACCTAATTTCAAATTTCCAGTTTCGACATCAGCATTTAATTCTATAATGCACATTTTTTTAAAAAAGTGTAAATTGATGAATAAAAGATGCCGATATTTTTAATTTAATTTCGATAGTCCCGGGAGGGCGGATAGCAATGATACATGGTCACGGTGGGGACATATATTCCCTGGCAAGAGAACAGGGAAAGTCACCAGGCAATATTCTCGATTTCAGCAGTAATGTCAGCCCGCTTCCTCTGCCTGAAGGTCTCAGGGAGTTACTGATATTACACCTGGATGAGATTTGCTATCTGCCGGAGGTTGATAGTTTAGGACTTCGAGAGGCCCTGGCCAAAAGATACTGCGGGCTATCCCCAAAGCAGTTCCTCGTCGGAGGGGGGACAACGGAGTGGATCTACGGCCTTCCCAGTATTTTGAAGCCTGATAAGGTTGTGATCCCGTTGCCTACCTATTCAGACTATGCCGATGCAGCAAAATCGGCCTCGTGTCGTATTGAGACCCTGGGTCCCTGGCCCAATGCAGAACCAACGGCCAATGCGGAAATCCTCGAGTCGCTCTCACAGGCTGCCAAGGGCCGTTCCCTGGTATATATCTGCAATCCGAACAATCCTACAGGACGTTTTATCTCTACAAAGGAGTTGCAGCAACTAATATCCCTTCGCAGGGAAGCTACATGGGTGGTAGATGAATCCTATGCACCATTTGTGGCGCCAGACCTTGAAAGTTCACTGATTTCAGAAGAGCTTCCGCCAAATCTCGTGGTGCTCCGTTCCTTCTCCAAAATTTACAGGATACCGGGCCTCAGGCTGGGCTATGCAGTTGGTGCAAGCGATTTTATCGAATTACTGGCCTCTGGTGCCAGGCCTTGGGCAGTAAGCCGTCTTGCACAGATTGCAGGTGAATATCTTGTTGATCAAATAGATTATGAACAGGAGGTAAGGGACTACTGTAAGAAAGAAAAATCACGTTTTTTGTCGAACCTTGCTGAGTTTTCCCTGTTAAGGCCTATAGATGGCACTACCCACTTTATGTTGTTTCGGGTCCTGGCGCCATGGACAGCCGATTACGTCACAAAAAATCTCAGAAAAAATGGCATCCTCATCAGGGACTGCGAGAACTTTGTAGGTATTGAAGGTGAGCGCATCAGAATCAGTCTCAGATCCGGTTCAGAAAACGACTCCCTTATAAATTTCCTAACCAGGATGAACCGGAAAAGTGCCTAAAGTGAGCTAAAGTTTAAAGTGTTTAAAGTAAGGTATCGCTTCGCTCTATTAATATCTGAACGAAAAGGCCATTCATACACAATTTTGAATTCTAAATGTTGAATTGTGAATTAAAAAAGGAAGTAACATTAATATGTTAATTGTCCATTTTCCAGCCATTTGTACCCCTTTCAAGGACAATAAGAGAACTTGGTACAAGACCTGAGTGATCTCTCTTCCGGGGTTTAAATACACCCATGACCCCATAATAGCTTTGATCGAGATCCTCAAGGGCTTGGCGCAGGTCGCTATGCGTAGCAGTGCTTGACGTCCTCAGCCCCATTGTCGTGAGGTGGAGCGCATCCCAGGCCGCACCTGCTGCCAGAAATTCCTCAATAGAAAATTCCATTGCTTCTTGTTCCATTGCATTCATAAATCTATTTACTATAAATGCACAGGGATGAGATAATGGAATGTCGTGGCCTAAGAGTATCGGAGGTGCTGCTGTCCACAGCCTGAAAGAACCCCTGTATTTTTTTAGCATATCTGATGAAAGAAGCTGTACCGGGACCGCCACAGGTATACCCGTTTTTTTCGCAGAACGTAACAACACAGGTCCCCAACTCCTTGGTCCCCATGCCACTATTACCTGTGCCCCTTCTTCTTTGAATTGCCGTAACTGTGAAATCACATCAGTGTCATGCAGCCCAAAGTCTTGGAATGGTAGAATGCGCAAGTGATATTCCGGTCCATAGCCCTGAAGCCACAACGAAGCCCTCTTTCCCTCTGCGTTGTCAGCCACAAGGGGGGCTACCGGTTCAAGGCCGGCTCTGGCAAATTGCCGGAAAAGGGCCTTTATTGCAGGTCCAAGGCTCTGAGAGATGCTATATGTCCAGGAAACAGATTCCTTCTTTCTGAAGGGTAAAAGAGGGTCATCTCCGGATGTCAACACCGTGGGTACATTGTGTGCCTCTGCATAGTTTCTCAGGACCGGAACCAGGGTTTCACTTGTGGGACCCACCAAGGCTACCACCTTTTCCTGTTCAATAAGTTTCCCTGCCTCGATTAACAATTTGCCAGGTTCACCTCTGGTGTCAGCCACTATCAACTCAAGAGGCCTGCCGCCGATTCCACCTTGGGAGTTAAGACACTCTACGGCCTTTCTCGCAGCCATATATGCAGCCTGGCCCTCTTTGCGGTGGTCTCCTGTAAGATCCAACAGCCCACCTATA
>JAYEFH010000070.1:0-4366 GCA_034658555.1 Thermodesulfobacteriota bacterium
CTCAGATCCTCCACGAGAAATACGCACTGACATCGGAACCTGATAATGCGGATCTGATCCTTATAAATACTTGCTCAATCAGGGAAAAGGCGGAAAACAAGGTCTACAGTCTTGTTGGCCGCTTAAAAAAGTCCAAGCAACAAAAACCAGGTTTGATCATTGGTATTGCAGGTTGTGTTGCTCAGCAGGAAGGAGATCGTCTTTTAAAACGTCTACCATTTATTGACATGGTATTCGGACCACAATGCCTTTACTGTTTGCCTGACATGCTAAAGCACGTAGAAAGCGGCAGGGGACCTGTCTTGCGTACTGAACTCAAGCATAATTTTTTGATACCCCTGGTTACTGCCCCTCTGCCTGAGCCCAACCCTGTCCAGGCATTTGTGACTATCATGCAAGGTTGTGACAACTTTTGCGCCTTTTGCGTAGTTCCCTATGTACGGGGACGCGAAGTCAGCCGTCCATCTGAGGATATCCTGGCTGAAATAAAGCAAATACTGGATGAAGGGGTAAAAGAAGTTACGCTCCTGGGTCAAAATGTAAACTCCTATGGCAAAAAAGCAGGTGCCACCCTCAATTTTCCCGGTCTTCTCCGCATGGTGGATGAAACTCCGGGTTTGAAACGTCTGAGATTTACAACGAGTCACCCGAAAGATATTTCCCTTGATTTAATAAAATGCTTCAGGGATTTTGATACCCTGTGCGAACACCTGCACCTGCCGGTGCAATCAGGTTCCACCACGGTTCTGAAACGCATGAACCGCCGTTACACCAGGGATCAATACCTGGCAATAGTGGATAAGCTTAAGTCTTTCTGCCCGGACATCACCCTCACTACCGACCTGATTGTGGGCTTTCCAGGTGAGACGGACAAAGACTTCAAGGACACTATGTCCCTGCTTCAGGTTGTAGAATTCGATCAGATTTTCGCCTTTAAGTACTCACCCCGGCCCCTTACCCGTGCGGCCCGGTTTGATGACCATATTCCTGAAGAAATCAAGGCGGAACGTCTTGAAACAGTACTTGAACTTCAGAAAGAAATCGGGCTTATGTGCTACAAGTCTCTGGAAGGTCAAAAAAAGGAAATTCTTGTGGAAGGTATCAGTAAAAAAAATCCGGAGGAACTCAGAGGTAGAACTAGAGGCAACCATGTGGTAAACTTCCCTGGACCTCAAGAACTTATTGGAAAATTTGTTACTGTGAAAATAAGCAAGGCATGCTATCATTCTTTAAAAGGAAAAATTTTGGTCCCTTGAAAGGAGAGGCTCAGGATAATTGAGTTTCCGGTTTGTCCGGGCGAAGAAATTATTAGAACTTTTCGGAGAAATCATGTCAAATATTTCCATGTATGTACACGCAATAACCCTGGACGCTGACTCCAACTCTCCCATACTTATTCTGAAAGAAGAAAACGGGGAAAGGACCTTGCCAATCTGGATTGGTCTGCTGGAAGCCACCGCAATTGCCACAGAGATGGAAAAGATCGAATTTGCAAGGCCAATGACCCATGATCTTTCAGTAAATATTTTAAAGAAAATGGAAATAAAAATACCAAGGATCGAGATATCCGATCTCAAGGATAATACCTACTACGCCCTGATAACCCTCAAGCAGGGAGACCGCGTGCTCACTGTAGATGCAAGGCCAAGTGATGCTGTAGCCATTGCCCTGAGAGCTGATGCCCGGATTTTTGTAAACGAGTCTGTACTCAAAATAACTCAGCCCACTAAAGGAACATTAATAAAAATTGGAGAAAGAACTCCTAAGGAAGAAAAGAAGTGGGAAAAACTTCTGGAAGAGATGGATCCCGCCGCAGTTAGATATAAAATATGATTACACTGCAAAAACCTGAAATGTTGATGTTTGACCTTCACTGCCACAGTATTTTTAGTGATGGAGCACTTATACCCTCTGAGCTGGTAAGACGTGTGGAAATCCTGAATTATAAGGCCATAGCCATTACCGATCATATCGACTTTTCCAACTTTGATTTCATAATTCCCCGATTGATCAAAGCAGCAAAAGACATCAACCGTTACAGCTCAACAAAACTCATACCTGGTGTGGAGATTACCCATATTCATCCTGATCTGATTGCTCCCTTGGCAAAAGAATCCAGGCATATGGGAGCTGATGTGCTGATCTGCCACGGGGAAACCATTGTGGAGCCAGTCTGCCCAGGTACTAATCGGGCCGCTATTGAGGCAGACATTGATATACTTGCTCACCCCGGGCTGATCTCTGAAGAAGACGTGGAACTGGCAGTCCGAAATGGTACTTTTCTTGAGATCTCCGGCAGGAAAGGTCACAGTCTCACAAACGGCCACGTAGCCAAGTTTGCCAAAGCTTATGGCGCAAAGCTTATAATCGACTCGGATGCCCATGCCCCTGAAGACTTCATGAGCGCTGAAAGGGCACGGAAAGTAGGTCTTGGTGCCGGGCTTAAACCAGAGGAAGTTGAGTCAATCTATGAAGTGGCTTGGAACTGGATCAGTTCCTTGATCTGAGCTTATATCCGCCACACCTTTTTAAAGCGAGCCTCAGCTCAAATGCTCATGTATGGTCCAGCCCAACTCTTTGGAAATTCCCGGCACTTTACTGATTTCTTCCGAGGAGGCCTGGCGCACCCTGGTCAGACTTCCAAAGTGCTTTAAGAGTGCCTGTTGCCGTTTTAGACCTACGCCTGAAATTTCACTGAGACGTGAATGTAGTCTCTTGGTATCCCGTTTTTTTCGGTGAAAATTAATCCCGAACCGGTGGGCCTCATCCCTCACCTGTTGCAGAAATAACAGTACTGGATGATGCCGTGGCAAAATCAAGGGCTCAGACCATCCAGGACGGAAAATTTTCTCTCCTTCATTTCTGATCTCCTTGGCAAGGGCCACAAGATCAAATTTTTCCAAAAGGCCCGCGGAATCCGCCACTTCAACTGCTTGTTTGAGTTGCCCACGGCCTCCATCTATCAGGAACAGGTCGGGCAGATCTCCCCTCTCCTTTCCACGGACGATTCTCCTTAACATTACCTCCCTAATCATTGCGTAATCGTTTGTACCTCTGACTCCTTTGATATTGTAATGTCTGTAGCCTTTTTTGCTTGGTTGCCCATTGTGAAAGGCTACAAGGCTTCCAACAGGAAGTTCTCCCCCTGTTATTGAAATATCCACGCCTTCAACTTTTTCAGGGGCACATTTTAGATGCAGCACATCCATCATAATACTGACCTTTTCCCGCCATGCCTCGTGTTGTATCTCAACGGAAATCATGGCCTGCCCGGCATTTGTTCCGGCCATCTCAAGCAGCCTGCATTTTAGACCCCTTGCAGGCCTCCTGAGCAATACCGTCCTGCCGGCCATGTCGAATAACCATTCTGAAATCAGATTTGAATCATCCAACTCTTTTGGAAAAATTATTTCCTTTGGCACAGGACTCTCTTGATAAAATTGACGAATGAATACAGATAGTATTTCCTGATCCGTCTCCTCAATAACACTGTTCAAATGGTATATCTCCTGACCCTGCATTACTCCGTCCCGCACTCTGAGTACAGCCAATGTTGAGATATCTCCATTGCGAGCGAGGCCTATAATGTCCCAATTGGCATGCACGTCTGCCACTATTGACTGTTTTTCAGCAATTTTCTTAATGGCATAAATCTGATCTCTCAAGACCGCGGCCTTTTCGAACTCAAGTGCCTCTGAGGCCTTTTCCATCTGTGATCTTAAAATTTTAAGAAGCGGACCTGTCCTGCCATTGAGAAATAGCTTTACCTGATTTACCTGATTAGCATAATCCTGTTCTGAGATAGCCCTCATGCATGGGGCTGAACAGCGTCCGATCTGATGTAACAGGCAGGCACGAGCCCTGCTTTTCATGGATATGTCAGAGCAAATTCTAAGCCCAAACAGGGAGAAAATGGACTTCATGGTCTCTCTTACCGCCCTTGCAGAAGGATAAGGGCCGAAATAGATTGCCCCGTCTTTTGCTCTGCGCCGAACAACGCTAAGTCGGGGAAACGGCTTTTTTATGTCAAGCTTGAGAAAGGGATAAGCTTTGTCATCCCGGAGCACGATATTGTATTTGGGCCGGTGCTCCTTTATGAGCAAGGCTTCAAGTATAAGCGCCTCTTTTTCAGTAGCTGTGACTATAATCTCAAATGAATCGGCCAGCTTCATAATCAAGCCTGTCTTCGGCAATACTATCGAACCAGGCCTGAGATATGAGGCTAGCCGCTGCCGCAGGTCCTTGGCCTTTCCAACATACAGGACAGTATCCTTTGGGTCTCTGAAGAGATAGACACCTGATACATGGGGAATTGTTGCTAAGTTGGTAATATTTGAAATCTCAAAACGGACCGGCTTCACCCTTA
>JAYEFH010000071.1:0-4364 GCA_034658555.1 Thermodesulfobacteriota bacterium
CCTGAAAAGCGCATACCTGTGGAACGTCAAATTCTTTACTCTTATGATACACACGGGTGACAGAATCGGTTAAAGACGTCAGGTGACGTCTTAATATGCAAATAGTTGAAAGCGATTTAAAGGTGCCGTAACCGTTTATGGGTTCAAAGGTTAAGAGATTGCCGCCGCCGCTTTATAGCAACCCACAGAACTGTAAGCGTTTACAGGGTGCTGCAGATGCGAGGCGGAGGGTACGCAGACGTACTTCCTGTACTTCAAGTGCCCGACAACAAAGCAGATGCGGTGCCCTGTGAACGCTTACAAGGTGTCTTGGTTACTTGCCCCATCATCAGGCCTCCTGTTGAGCGTCTGTTTTCCACATTTTTCATGTTTTCCCGCAGTTGCGCTGGCCCTTGTGCCTTTGATAGAGGCCGTATGGGGCAAGGAATGGCATTATGCCTGCCGGATGGGATTCCTGGCCGGTATTGTCCATTTCGGCACGCTCCTGTGGTGGATATCCCCTACTATTTCCCAGTATGGGAATTTGCCCGGTTGGGTTGCGTGGCCTGTGTTCGGGTTACTGGTGTGCTATCTGGCTATTTATCCTGCCATCTGGTCCGGTCTTTTGGGGTATTGGACTGCCGGCAGGTCTTGCCTGCCTTCATCACTTGCCCTTGCCGGGACCTGGACTCTACTTGAGTGGGCCAGGGGCCATGTGTTGAGCGGATTTCCATGGGGATACCTGGCATACACTCTGGAACCTATTCCATCCCTGATCCAGACAGCGGAGATTTGGGGGCCTTACGGCCTTACTTTTTTGATTGTTTTGCTGAATGTATTGATCTGGAAGTTTTTTAAGGGCCTTCTGAATACAGGCACAAAGGATTTGGTCTTTTTACAAGGTAAGCGGGTAAGGCCGGCCCAACTGGGCCTGTTTCTGGTCTGCCTGGCGGGTCTATGGTTTTTTGGCGAATGGCGGATGGAAAAGATTGCTCATAATGATGATCGACTTCCTGAACTCAGGGTCGCTGCCATACAGGGTGCAGTCCCCCAGGACAGGAAGTGGGATCCGGCTTTTCAGGTTGCGACACTCGACACTTATGGTAAACTCAGTTTAAAGGCCGTTGAAGGACTCGACAACTCGGAAATAAACCGGGACAATGGGGTCAGGGCATCTTCCAATCTGATTGTCTGGCCGGAGACCGCCGCCCCTTTTTATTTTCAGGTCCCAGGTCCATTAGGTGAACAGGTTCGGTCCGTGGCAAGGGATCTTGATGTTGCCCTGTTGTTCGGGAGTCCTGCGTATCGTTTTAATAAAGCAGGAAAAGCGGAATACTTAAACAGCGTCTATCTCCTTGACCCGGATGGCACCATTGCAGGAAGATATGACAAGAGGCACCTGGTCCCATTTGGGGAATATCTGCCCTGGGGATGGGTGACTGCGTGGGCCCAGGGTCTTATACCCGCAATAGGCCAATTCAGTCCGGGCATTACATCCATGCCCCTTTCCCTGCAGGACCTTCATATTGGCGTATTGATATGTTTTGAGAGCATATTCCCAACTCTCAGCAGAGAAACCGTGCTGGAGGGGGCCAACTTCCTAGCCGTTCTCACAAATGACGCATGGTTCGGCCGTACAGGAGCGCCTTATCAGCATGAGATTATGGCGATATTCCGGGCTGTTGAGACACGCAGGTGGGTCGTTCGAGCAGCCAATACGGGCGTCAGTTCACTGATCAGCCCATGTGGCGTGAGAACGGCAAAAACTTCGCTGTTTGAGCCATGTTATATAGAAGGACAAATTCACCTTCGCAAAGGCCATACTTTTTATGTAAAATGTGGAGAAATATGGTTATTATTATTTTGTTTATTTTGGGCCGTAGTTCCATTCCGGAGAAAAGTCCAAAAGGAGGCATGAGATGAGTACGATTACGGATAAAACAACAATAAATATACAGGAAATTAAGGAGCGCTTGCATGATCTTAGCGGACGTTTAGAACTCCTGAGGGGTTATCTTTGATCGGGAGACTCTGGATAAGCGTCTTGCTGAAATAGACCATGAGATGCTCCGTCAGGATTTCTGGGAAGACCCTAAATCCAAGGAATTTCTGAAGGAGCGATCTTTACTGATAGAGCAAAAAGAGAATATGGATCACCTTTCCGAACAGTATGAAGAGCTTGAATTACTGCTTGAAATGGCACAAGAGGAAGAGGATTTATCAGCCCTTAAAGATGTAAGTGATGGGTTGAAGGAACTTGATGAAAAGATACAGGGAGTTGAACTCTCAAGGCTTCTTTCAGGTTTGCACGATCGCAATAATGCTATTGTAACAATTCATGCCGGGGCGGGAGGGACCGAGGCCCAGGACTGGGCCGAGATGTTGCTGAGAATGTATCTCCGTTGGTGTGACAGGCGGGGGGTTGAGGTCAAAATGCTGGATCTAATGCCCGGAGATGAAGCCGGTACAAAGAGTGCGACCTTTCTGGCTGAGGGATTATATACCTATGGCTATCTGAAGTCTGAGGCCGGTGTGCACCGTCTGGTCCGTATTTCGCCTTTTGATGCTTCGGGGAGGCGGCATACTTCTTTTGCCTCTGTATTTGTAGCTCCTGAGCTGGATGAAACCATTGAAATTGATATTAATGAAAAAGATCTGCGTATAGATACATACCGGGCCAGTGGAGCCGGCGGGCAACACGTTAATAAGACAAGTTCCGCTGTCCGCATCACTCATTTACCAACCGGGATAGTTGTTCAGTGTCAGAATCAGAGATCCCAGCATAAAAACAGGGCTATTGCCATGAAGATCCTGCAGGCCAGGCTCTTTGAACGAGAGAAGGCAAAGAAGGATGCGAAAAGACAGCAGGCCCATGAGAAGAAGAAGGAGATAGGCTGGGGAAGCCAGATCAGGTCCTATGTGCTCCAGCCCTATCAACTGATCAAGGACCATCGCACAGGTGTAGAGATTGGTAATGTGAATGAAGTTCTGAACGGGAATCTGGATACTTTTATCGAGGCATATTTGCAGAATCAGGTTTCCGTGTAACGAATTTCACCTGAATTGACCCTGACCTCTTCACCATTATTCAGCGTAAGTATGAGGCTTCCGTCAGGTGCAATTCCTTGAGCCAAGGCCTCAAATTCCGGATTGATTTCAGCGTTCAGGCCATAGATCACCCGGCGCCCAGTGGTGTCGCTCAGAAGATTCCAGTCCCTTATTACAGGATTTTGGGGTAAGTAGCCGGGTTCAGTGTTCAGGCAGTCGGATTCCCATTGGTGGATTAGCCCGAAGATCCAGCCGATCCGTGCCAGGATTTGGGCTGCAAGCTCTTTTGTGTGCCAGTGTTTACCTGTAGTTATGGAAAGAGATGTGGCAAATGCGAGATCTTTAGGAAAGGTCTCCATATTTGCGTTGATCCCTATGCCAAAGAGGAGATATGTCTGCCCGGAATTGGGTGCCCTGACTGCCTCTGTGAGGATGCCGGCTATCTTGCGTCCCGTTATTAATATGTCATTAATCCAGCGGATTTTTGCGGAGACTCCTCTTTCCTTCAGGACTTGGGCAATAGCCACTCCTACTCCCATATTGTAAAAAGACCAGTTTTCAGTAAAAAGTGATGGATACAGGGCCAGGCATAAATACAGCCCCCCTTTGGGGGCCCACCAGCTTCGTCCTATTCTACCCCGGGCCTGGACAAGAGAGTCTGCCCACCAAACGCAGCCTGATGGCAGATCAATTCCTTTGCCGTCGGCTTGGAGTATAGCCTGTCCGGCAAGGGGCATAAGCCTGTCGGCCTTTTTGTAGTAATAGATTTCGTGGCCGACGACCCTTGCCCTTCTCAGGATTTTTTCTCTTGTTTCTGCATCCAGGCCTGTGCTTCTGACGGAGTCCCGAATCTGGTGATGCATGATGAGCTTTTTCAGCTCCTCGGCCTGCAGAGTACTTCTTGACACTGGTTTAGTCACAACTCATAATATTATAAGGGTCACAAATTTCGCCTTTGCGTGAACTTTTTTTGTTGAAACGTTAGTCCTTTGCGCTTTTGTTATTGAGATTCTCTGCTGAGAATATCATAAGTTCCGATTGCCCGAAAAACCAATGTATTTTCAGAGAATTGAAACGTGAAACTATATTTCATGGTAACAGATCCCTCCCATCGCTTTATTGTTCCTTATATTCGTTTCACACGGAGGGAAGGATGAGCCATGTTTTGCAGAAAAATCTGTAGCTTTTTATCAGAGGCTTTTTGAATTTCTTTAGGCTGAAGTTCCAGAAGATTTTTTGCCTTTTTTGATGGTTAACTATGTGATAACATAGTATATTTATGCAGTTTTATACTGAAATGCTACTGCCTACGTAGGCATGTAATGCTTGCAACGCCC